>JACDGC010000212.1 GCA_013815535.1 Ktedonobacterales bacterium | reverse complement strand
GGAAGCATTCGTGCAAGGCAAAAGCCCGACGCCGGAGAGTGACACCCCGCCCGCTGCAACGCCGCCGCCAGAGGTGGTGTAGCAAGCGCCCGAGCGCGGCAATGGGGCGATGGTTGCTGGCTTACACATGCCGCCGATCGGCATAGTACGATGGTCCCATTCCCTTTTGACGGTTTTGACCCCCATCTTGTTCGATTGAAGCGGACGAGATGGGGGTTTGGCATTCCCGGAAAACTCAGGGCACACCGCCGATGTAAGCAGGTGATCGATACACAGGATGTAATGTTTCTTGTTGTACATCTTGTGTTATTCGATGGTTTTTTGTGTTGACACCTGTGTGGTATAGTCCCTCAACGTAAGCGATCACGTTCAGTGAGCGGATCGGTACGAAGATGGACGGATGCATTTTCGCCCATATGCGAGCACTTGCGTGTGTCGGTAGTTGGTTGGTGTGGCGGGGTCTGCGCATTGCAGTCATCATCCCCCCAAGGTGCCTTGGCAGGTTTGCCTGGCATTGGGATATAGCTGGGTATCATTGATACCCATCCCTGGTTGCAAGCACACGCTGTTCAGAGAAGGAAATACATGAAACGCTTTGTCATTTTGGCCGTCTTGTTTGCCAGCACTGCGCTGGCTGCTCTGGCGACCTCTCCTGCCTTGGCCAAGGCGAATTTGCGCGCGGGATGTGTCTATGCGGTGCAGCCGGGCGACACGCTCAGCGGCATTGCGACCCGTTTTAGTGCATCGTGGCCCGCGCTCTATGCGTTGAATCAGGAGACGGTCGGCGGCGACCCGAATCTCATATATCCCGGTCAACAGATCGCGCTGTGTGGCACAGCCAGTGTCGCCGCAGAGAAAGCCGTCGTGGCATCCATTTCCAAGCCCAAGCCGAAGGCTGCCACGCCCCATAAAGTCACCCCGACGAAGCCCTACGTTGCCCCGCCCGCGCAATCGGGTGGCAACGTGCAAGCGCTGATCAACAGCACCTTTGGCAAATATGCGGGGGCCGCTTCGCGCATCGCCCGCTGCGAGTCGGGCTTTGACCCGAACGCACACAATTCGATTGCCGTCTATTACAATGGCCGCTATCTGGGCCATGCGATGGGCGTCTTCCAGATTGTCGATGCGACCTGGGCATCGACCTCCTACGCGAAATATAGCCCCTATAACGCGTGGGCCAACATCCACGCCGCGTATGAGATCTTTCAGCGCGACGGCTATACCTGGCGCGAATGGCAGTGCCAGCCCTAATCATCGGCTCCCCTGCACCCCAAAAGCGCCCCACCAGGATTTGGTGGGGCGCTTGCTGTTGCGGTGGACTTCACGCCTTGGGGGTTGGCGAGGGGCTGACCGTTGGGGTATCCGTGGCGGTGGGTGTCGTTGGCACATCGGTCGGCGCGACGGTGGGGCTGGGTTGCGGGGTGGGCGTCGATGGCACTACCTGGGTGTCAACGCTGAGGATGCGCAGGTTGTTGTGTTCATAGCCGACCTTCAGCGTCGCGTTCACCGTGTTGTTGGCGGTCGGATCGCTCTTCGTCACCTGGATGTAGCTGAGTTTCACGAGCACATTGCTGTTGTCGCTGCCCGGCGTCACCTTGATGCTGTTGGGATCAACCGTCACTTGCTGGGTGTCTTGCCACTGTTGCTGAAACTCTTGAATGGTTTGATTCGCTTGATAGCTGTCACTGAGCAGGTTGTAGGCGTTTTGTAAATTTTGCGAACTGATGTTGAGGTAAAATTGCGTGGCCAGCCCCGTTGCCGTGTCATTGCTGATGGGCGGCAAGGCCGTGGCGGTGGGCGTCAGCACGTTTTGGGTGGGAGCGATGGTCGGAGCAACAGTGGCAACCGCGCCCAATCCGCCGCCTTTTTTGCCGTTCACATTGAGGGCGATGACCAGCACCAGCACCATCACTGCCAGCACGATCATGGCGATGCCAAAACCCAGGCCAAACGAGCCCACGGTGTTGCGCCCGCCCACGCCTGCCGCCCCTTGCGGTCGCGCGACTTGCCAGATGGGGGCTTTGCCGGTGGCATCGATCACAGGGGGGCCAGGGGGAGGGGCATTCAGTTGACCCGGGCGGGCGACCTGGGCATTGGGAACGGTGGGGGAATTATCATCAGGGAGCAGCATGGGCCGCGTACCTCGCCTTCGGTGTCGTTGGCTTCCTGCCCTTATTGTGTCGTATCCTGGCCGGGAGTGCAAGGTATCTGGTCACACCTCAGGGGCGTGGTGTGGGTTGGTCGGGTGGTATCCCCCAAAAGGCGCTATTTTTGCTATACTTCAGAAGATTGGATCATAATGCCAGTAAGCGAACATCCGACGCCAGGCTTGCCGTGATGTTCTCGCAGGAGAGGGACCGAATGTCGCCAACCGATCCGCAGCAGGGGGGAGCCATGCCCCCTGGCTATCCACCAGCCTCGGCATATCCGCAGGCCGCGCCGAATCCGGGTTATGGGGCACCACCAGCGGTTGCACCGGGATACCCTGCGTACCCCAACTATGGTTACCAAGGCTACCCAGGAGCGCCCGGCTACTACCTGCCGTTCCCCAACGTGGTTCGCGCCCCGCGTGATAATTATCGTCTGGTCGTTGGCATCATTTGTACCGTTTCGTTGGGACTGACGTTGCTGGGGGGCGCGCTCTTTGCCGTGATCTTGGGGGTGGAATCGTCGAATACCAGCCTCAGCATCGTCGCGGTGCTGGGCTATATTGCGCTGACGGCAATGGCCGGTGGCGGGGTAGGGCTATATTTCACCATCCGCGCGCTGATGGGGCGGCCTTCGGCCACGGTGCGCTTGCCGAACTTCATCATTCCTCTGCTGCTGACGGTGGCGGTGTTGGCCGTGGGCATCGTGCAGTATGACGCCGGGATCCCGCAAGCGACGCCCTGGCTGGAATCACCCTTGCTGGTGTTGACGGGCATCTTGCCCGCCGTGACGATCTTCACCTTTGCGGCGCAGCGGTTGGGCTTTCCCACAACGTGGCGGCGCGTGTGGTTGTCGTTTCTGAGTGGCACATTTCTCGCTGCGCTGATCGCTATCATCTTGGAAGTCATCGCGGGTTTTGCGCTGAGTTTCCTGCTGCGCGCTGACACGGGGTCCCTCAATGTCGACGCCAGCAACGCGTCGCAGGTGATTGGTCTGCTCATCACGGTTTCGGTGATCGCGCCATTAGCCGAGGAGGGCTTCAAACCGATTGGTCCATTCATCATCTTGTGGCGGCTCAGTGGGCCTGCTGAGGCGTTCCTGGTGGGGATGGCGGCAGGCACGGGCTTCGCCATCTTTGAGACGATTGGCTACATCGGCTCGGGGGTCGGGGACTGGGTCGTCATCGCGGTGCTGCGCATTGGGGCGGGTCTGCTGCACAGCGTTGGCGCGGGGATGGCAACCCTGGGGTGGTATTATCTGTTGCGTGGCAAGGGCGTGGCGCAGCGGTATGCGAAGGGCCTGGGGTGCCTGGCATATGCCGTGGTGCAACATGGCATCTTCAACGGCTCGACGCTGCTGCAACTGGTGCCAGGGCCACTTCAGGATCTGTTGAGCGCGCCCGTGTGGTTCTTTGGGTTGCCGATGGATGGCAGCTTCGTGCTGGCGCTGGTCCTCTATGCGGGCATCGCGACGGTGTTGGTGATGGTGACGAACGCGCTGCGCAAAGGTGCGTCAACCCCAACCCCGGTCCCCGTGGCAGATGTTGCCCCCACACCAGCGGCGCAACCCACCCCCGCCATCGGAGGGCTACGCTGATGCAACAACCTGATGTGCAGCCTTTTGCACCACAGCCGCAACAGCCATATCCCTATGCGTTTCCCATGATGGTCGCGCCACCCGCCAAGCAATACCCCGTGCCGGAGGGGCGGCGGGTGCCGACCATCTGGACGATGACGTTGATTGTGCTCGCGGTGGGGGCGGCGTTAGCAGCCATCTTTGGTGGGCTGCTGCGCCCGGTGGCTCCGGCACCCTTTGGCACGAAGGTCTATGCCAACAGTCTGGCGCAGGATGATGGTGCCTGGCAATTGGCCAACGATCCTGCGAATATGTGCGTGTTTGCGAATGGCAGCCTGGATGCCACCGCTGATGAGACAGCCACTACCACTTCACCAAGTTGTACGCTGAGCGCGCACACGGTCACGGACTTTGACATGAGCGTGCGCTTGTTGCCCCCCGCCGCCAGCAACACGGTTTTCTTGGCGGCGATCTTCGTGCGCGCTTCCGAGACGGACGGGGTGGCCTTCATCATCAGTGATACCGGTTTGATCGATGTTTACGTCCCTAATCAGCGGCCACCCGTGCTGTCTTTCACCGCCGACCAGTGGCACGCGAATATGTCGGCGGGCAACGTCTTCGTCATTCAGGCGCAGGGCAGCACGTACACGTTGGCGATGAACGGGGTGGAGGTCTATCAGGGCGATCTCAATGGCTATGCCGTCAACGCGGCAGGCAGCGGCAGCATCGCGCTGGGCGCGGCCCCCCCCGTCAGTGGCAGCACGGAAGCCCGCTTCACCGATTTCACGCTGACCGCGCCCTGAAGCGTCATCTCCATTGGCGTTGCATGCCCCTTGCCGTTCGGCTGGCCGCACCAGTCAGGCTGGCGCGGAGACAGGGCGACTGAACACGGTTGAGCGCTATTTCTTGCGCTTGCCATTGGCTTGTATGGTTGGCGGGGGATCGCTGGGCGGCGTCAGCGGGCGCTTGGGCGGCTCTGGTGGGCGGGGCGCGGTGTTGGTGACGATGGTGATGCCACCCTCTTCATCCAGTGGCGTTGGCAACAGTGCCGCCGCCACAACTTCTTCCATCCGCGCGGCGGGTATGAAAGTGATTTGGCTGCGGATGCGTTCAGGGATGTCTGTGATGTCGTTCATGTTTTCCGCTGGCAAGATGATGCGCCGAATGCCAGCGCGATAGGCCGCCAACACTTTGTCGCGTAGTCCGCCGATGGGTAGCACGCGTCCACGCAGGGTGATCTCGCCCGTCATGGCGGTGTCTGCCCGCACGGGGCGGTTGGTGAGGGCCGAAATCATCGCGGTGGCGATGGTGATGCCCGCCGAGGGTCCATCCTTGGGCACCGCGCCCTCGGGCAAGTGCAGGTGCAGGTCGCGGTCATCCGCGAAGTCGACATCTTCGATGCCAAACTCTTTGGTCCGCGTGCGGATGTAGGAATGCGCCGTTTGGGCGGATTCGCGCATCACATCGCCTTGCTGGCCCGTCAGATGCACGTCGCCGCGCCCAGGGATGAACGCGACCTCCACGGGCAGCAGCGTGCCGCCCATTTCCGTCCAGGCCATGCCCATGGCGACGCCAACCTGATCGCCCTCGGTGAGTTGCTCGACCTTATAGCGTGGTTGCCCCAGGAACTCTTCAGCGATTTTTTTCGTCAGACGGATGTGCGTGTCGGGGTTATGCACCACCCGCAACGCCACCTTGCGGCAGATCGCATCTAGTTGGTGCTCCAAGGCGCGCACGCCCGCCTCACGGGTGTAGGATGGAATGAGCCATTGCAGCACTTTGTCGGGAATCTTGATCTGCTCGAGGGTCAACTCATTTTCGCGTAGGGTGCGCGGCCAGATGTAGTCACGCGCGATCAAGAATTTTTCTTCTTCGGTGTAGCCGGGGATGTCGATGATCTCCATGCGGTCGGCCAGCGCGCGGGGAATGCCATGGCGACCATTGCCGGTGCAGATGAAGAAGACCTCCGACAGGTCGTAGGGCACCTCCATATAGTGATCGGTGAAGGTGTTGTTTTGGCTGGGGTCCAGCACTTCCAGCAAGGCAGCGGAGGGATCGCCCCGGTTGTCGCTGGTCAGTTTGTCGATTTCATCCAGCAAGAAGACGGGGTTCTTGACCCCGGCCCGTTTCATGGCGGTGATGATGCGCCCTGGCAGCGCGCCGACATAGGTGCGGCGGTGGCCCCGGACTTCGGCTTCGTCGTGGACGCCACCGAGCGAGATGCGGACGAACTCGCGGCCCATGGCGGTGGCGATGGATTCACCCAGGGAGGTTTTGCCGACGCCGGGGGGGCCGATGAGGCAGAGGATGGGGCCGCGATTCAGCGCGCGGGTGTCGGTTTGCCCCAACTCGGCTTGCTTGCGCAGGCGCAATTGGCGCACCGCCAGGAATTCGGTGATGCGCTCTTTGACGCGGGCCAGGCCGAATTGTTTTTCATCCATGACGCGGCGCACTTGGCGGATGTCGAGGTGATCTTCGCTGCGCTCTTGCCATGGCAACGACAAGGCCCAGTCGATGTAGCCACGAATGATGCCCAGTTCCGCCGAATTCGCTGGGGTGCGCTCCATGCGCGTGATCTCTTTGAGGATGCGCGTCTCAACCTCAGCGGGCATCTGCTTTTGGGCGACGCGATCGCGTAGCTCTTGCGCCTCGCTCAGGTTGTCTTGCCCCAGTTCGCGCTGAATGGCGCGGATCTGTTCTTTGAGATAGTATTCTTGCTGGTTGCGGTCCACCTGCTCGCGCACGCGCTGGCGAATGCGGTGGTCAAGCTCCAACACCTCGATCATGTTGCCGAGGTTGACGCATAATTTTTCGAGCCGGAGCTCGGGGTCGACGGTTTCGAGCAACTCTTGCTGCTGCATGGGATCGGTGATGAGGTGCGCCGCCAGCACATCCGCCAGCCGCGAGGCGGAGCGGAGCATCTTGATGGATTCGATCTCGGAGGCGGAAAAGCGCTGATTGATGTCGATATAATGGTCGAAGATTTCGTGGGCGTGGCGCACCAGCGCGTGCGCGTTGGG
>JACDGC010000211.1 GCA_013815535.1 Ktedonobacterales bacterium | reverse complement strand
CCTCACCACATGGGGCGGTGCGCCAGAGCGGGTGAGCGTGGTGCATCCCGCCATCGATCCCACGCTAGGCCCGATCACGGATGCTGCGCGGATCGCGGCCTTTCGACGCCGGGTCGCTGCTACACGCCCGTATATCCTATTCATAGGGACGTTGGAGCCGCGCAAGAATCTGGCAACGTTGATCGAAGCCTTTGCCCTGGCGCGCGATCAAGGCCTGCACGACCACGAGTTGCTCTTGGTGGGCAGCACGGATTGGGAAGGCGGTGCGCACGTTAAAGCGTTGCGCGAATTGATCCGACGTCGCGGACTGAGCGAATGGGTCCGGTTGACGGGCTACGTTCCCGCTGATGACCGTGCCCTGTGGTATGCAGCAGCGACCGCATTGGTGCTGCCATCGTGGTACGAGGGCTTTGGCTTCCCGGCGGCGGAGGCGCTGGCGTGTGGCATACCCGTCATCGCGTCACGAGCGGGCAGCCTGCCCGAGGTAGTGGGTAAGGCGGGGCTGCTGTGTGCCCCAGAGGATGTCGCGGCCTGGGCGACGGCGCTACGCGATGTCGCGGAAGACGCCACATGGCGCGCGCGCGCGATGGCAAGTGCCGCCAAAAACGCCGCCCGCTTCACCGAAGCGGCACTGGCGCAAGGGACCCTGGCCGTGTACGAACGCGTCCTCAGGCGCTGAAGTGGGCTGATGGGCTGTCTAAACGCGGGTCAAACCCGCTGGCTTTTCGAGGAGTAGGCAAGGAATGCAGCAGCGAGAACGCGGAGCGCCGCCAGCCCCAGAGCCCATGGATGGGCGCAGCACCATCCCAGCCCCCGCTTTACCCGACAGCCAGGAAGACATCGCCGCGCAGATGATGGCGCCCCAGCACTCCTTGCCCCCGCTGAGTGCGCCCCCCCTGCCCACAGGAGAGGAAGATTTCGTCTCTTCCGTGCGGGCGGCGCTGCATCTGGTCGCCCCCGCGCGCAGCACGGCGGCACGGCACCGCGAACGGCAACAACGCTGGCACACCGCCGCGCTGGTGGCCTATGACGCCCTCATGGTCAACATCGGCTTTCTCATTGCCTATTATCTGCGCTTCGTTGTGTTTGGCGGCGTCATCTTCGCGGGATCAGGCGTCTATGTGCAGGCGGCGCTGGGCGACTTGCTGGCCTATCAGGCGGCGCTGACCGCGGCGATGCTGCTGCTGCTGGCGGCGCGTGGGATGTATCGCCTGCGCGCGACGCGCACGCTGTTGCAGCAGGGGTCCATCCTCTTCGTCGCCTCCACCACCTGCTTCGCCAGTTTCAGCATCTATGACTATCTCTTTCGCGCGACGCAATACGAACTCGTCAAAGATACGCGGGCCATCGTCGTCTTCACCTGGCTGGCGGCAATGGTGGTGCCATTCATGGGGCGGTTGGCGCTGGTGGTGAGCATCGCCTTGCTGCACCGGATCGGCCTGCTGCGGACGCGACTGCTGGTGATCGGTGGCGGGCGCGCGGCAAAGGTGGTGATGCAACATTTCGCCGCGCTGCCAGGGTTGGGATTTCGTGTGCTGGGCTTCATCCCCGACGCAGCCAATGGCACAGAGGATTTTGGCCGCTTCAAAGCGTTGGGCGAGTTGGCGGATTGCGCGCGGGTGCTGCGGGGCTATCGGGTCGGCGAAGTCATCATCGCCCTACCTGCCCCAGCACGTGGCCAGCTTGCACGCGCCATTGCCGCCTGTGAAGAAGCGGGCATCCCCTTTCATCTGGTGCCCGATATCCATAACCTGAGCCTGGCACGGGTGGACCTGGAAGCATTCGAGGGCATTCCCATGCTGCGCGTGCGGCGTGGCGCGGAGATGGGCTGGCAATTTGCCTGCAAGCGCGCGCTCGACTGCGTCATCGCCGTGACCACGCTGACGGTTGGCCTGCCCATATGGGCCTTGCTGGCCCTCATCATCCGGCTCGATTCCCCCGGCCCGCTCATCTATCGCCAACAGCGCATCGGGCAAGGGGGCGTGCCCTTCACCAGCTACAAATTTCGCTCAATGGTGATGGGGGCCGACACCCACAAAGCCGACCTGGCAGCGGAAAACGCCGCCGGACGCGGCCTCTTCAAGCTGAAGCGTGATCCGCGCTGCACCCGCGTGGGGCGCTGGTTGCGCCGCATGAGTCTGGATGAAGTGCCGCAACTTTGGAATGTGCTGCGCGGCGAGATGTCGATCGTTGGCCCGCGCCCGCCGTTACCTGAAGAGGTGGCCCGCTATGAGGATTGGGAGCGGCGACGGCTGGACCTGCCGCCCGGCCTGACGGGGCTGTGGCAGGTGCGCGGGCGCAGTGACATCGGCTTCGATGAGATGGTGCTGATGGACATCTTTTACGTCGAAAACTGGTCGTTCCGGTTGGATGTGGAGATTTTGCTGAAGACCATTCCCGTCGTGCTATTCAGTCGTGGCGCGTACTAGTGGCGGGTGCGCGCAGGGCACCCGCAATTTGGCGGAAAGCATCCCAAAAGAATTCACAAGGATGGTCGGCACATGCAGTCAGGGACGTTGCGCGTCGCGCTAGTACACGATTACCTGAACCAAATGGGCGGCGCGGAAAAAGTGTTGCTCGCTTTGCACCAGATGTTCCCCAGCGCCCCGGTCTACACCACCATCGCTGCCCTCGAACGGCTCCCCCCCGCGTTTCACAGGATGGACATCCGCACAGGCTTCATGCAGCGGCTGCCGGGGGTGCTGGACCATCACCAAATCTACTTGCCCCTCTACCCATTTGCGGTGGAGCGCATGGATCTGCGGGCCTATGACCTCGTGCTGAGCGATAGCAGCGCTTTTGCCAAAGCCGCCATCAAGCGCCCAGGCGCGGTTCACCTGTGCTATTGCCACACCCCCATGCGCTGGGCCTGGAACTATGCGGAATATATCGCGCGCGAAGAACTCTCCGCGCCTGTGCGGGCGGCGCTGCCCCCCATCATCGCGCGGCTGCGGCGCTGGGACGCCGCCACCGTGGGGCGGGTGGATCGCTTCATCGCCAACTCGGCAGCGGTGGCGGCGCGCATTCGCAACTGCTATGGTCGCACGGCGGAGGTCATCCCCCCGCCAGTGGAGGTGACCCGGTTCGAGGTGGCACGTGGGCATGGGGGCTATTTCCTCATCCTCGCGCGGCTGGTGCCCTATAAACGTATCGATCTGGCGGTGCAGGCGTGCAGTGAGCTGGGGGTGGCGCTCAAGGTCATCGGCGCGGGGCGCGATGAGACACGGCTGCGGGCGCTGGCGGGGCCATCGGTCGAGTTCCTTGGCGCGCTCCCAGATGCGGCAGCCCACGCGGTGCTGGCAAACTGTCGAGCCTTGCTCTTTCCCGGGGAAGAGGATTTCGGCATCGCCCCGGTGGAAGCGCAAGCCTGTGGCAAACCCGTCATCGCGTATGCGGCGGGGGGCGCGCTCACCACCATCATCCCAGGCCACACGGGGCTCTTCTTTCACGAGCCAACGGTGGCGGCCTTGATGGCGGCATTGAACCTCTTTCGCGATGGCGATTTTGATCCGCTCAACATTCGTCGTCATGCCGAATACTTCGCCGCGCCACACTTCGCGCGGCGCATGATGCAAGCCATCAGCCAAACAGGCATCACCATGGAGCCCGCCACGCTGCCACTGCCAACGGCGGCGTAACCACGCCCGTGTGTGTATTCCCACGGCGCGGCGGCGATCCCAGCACCAGGCAGCCATCCCCAGAGATTGGGGCGGCCCAACACACGACTATTTGCCGATGACGAGGGGCAGGGGGTAGCTTTTGGGCGTGAAGATGATGGTTTTCCGCAGCACCCACAGTTGCATGAAGGTCGCCGTTGGCAAGTAGTGGACGAAATAGGTGGAGTTATCGACCACCTGAAAGCCATTGGCATCCGCGCCGACGATGACGAGATAGTGCCCAGGCGCGAAATAGCGATAATAGTCATCATAATCGTCACGGATGCCCACGATGACAGGGATGCCCTGCACCGTGACAAGTTCGGCGATCTGCCCCGCCGTCACCTTGGTGCTGAAAATGACATTGAAGTTGTGTTTCGCGCCAAGTTGCAAGAAGCCATCAGAGCTTTGCAAGCCCGCCGGCGTCAGGAAGGGCGACATATCTGAGATGACTTGGCCCACGCGCCCATTTGGGTCGCCCCAGGCCAACAACACCGAACTCGACGCCGCCGCGCTGCATGAGGCCAGCGAGAACGCTTTATACTGCGCCGTATCCTTATAGCCAATGGTGGGATCGATCTGCGTCTGAATCGGCACGCGGTCCACCACCTTCAAGTTCGCCCGCACCGTGACCGGGGCAGCGAAGGGGCTGGCCGCCGCATTCTTGGCAACCGAGCCACCGCTGATGGTGATGAAGACAGCGACGATGGCGATGACGACGAGCGCCCCCTGCCACAAAAGCACACGCCCCACGGACCGCTCGGGCGGCAAGGGCAAACGATTGAGCGTCCCCAGCGGGCGCACGGAGTGCACCTGCACCCCCATGGTGGTTGGGGGCGCCGCCACGAGGGCGCGCGAATCGGCCGCTGGCTGCTGACCGCGTTTGCGCCCACGGGGTGGTGCAGTACGCGTTGGGGCCGCGCCAGATTCCCCCGTGCGCGGCGGCGAGGGAATGGTTGGCAGCGAGAGCGTCGGCGGCCCATGGGCCGTGTCGCGGCGGTCGCGCGGGCGGCGGGAATCATACATCATCGGTGAGCAATCCAGTCCATTGACGCCGAACGACGAAGTGGCGCTGCCCCCATCGTAGCCGATGTGTCAAGGCAGGGTCCTGTGCTCCGGAGCGCGGGTAGCAACCAACGCCGCAGTCGAAGTGCTCCCATTGTCCACTGTGCTATCCTAAAAACACAGCAGCATATGGGGAGGCAGCAGCATATGGCGCGGAAACTCCGCATCGGCATCGTCTATGGCGGACGCTCGGGCGAACATGAGGTCTCGGTAGCCTCGGCACGATCGATCATGGCGGCGCTAGATGCCACCAAGTACGAATTGGTACCCATCGCCATCGCGCGCAGCGGCCAATGGTTGCCGGGTGTGGAACCGCGCGCCCTGCTGGCCCCAGACGAAGCCGCCCCCACTGGCGATGAAGCCGCTGCCACGACCGATCTCGCGGTCACGGGCTTCGCGCGCTTGTCGCAGGTCAGCGACGCCACCGCCGATCTCAGCCAGGTTGATGTCATCTTTCCCGTGCTGCATGGCACCTATGGCGAAGATGGCGCGCTGCAAGGGATGCTGGAAATGGCTGGGCTCCCCTACGTTGGCTGCGGCATCCTTGGTTCGGCGTTGGGGATGGATAAAGAGAAAGCGAAACTCATCTTCGCCGCCGCAGGGCTAACCGTGACGCCAGGAGTCACGGTCTATCGCCGCGATTACGAACATGATGCCGAGGCGACGGTCGCCAGCATCGGCGCGCAATTTGGCTACCCCGTCTTCGTCAAGCCCGCCAATCTGGGGTCCAGCGTCGGCGTCAGCAAAGCCCGCGACGCGGGTGAACTGCACGCCGCCCTGACGCTGGCCGCGCGCTATGGCCGCAAGATCATCGTCGAGCAAGCCATCGACTGCCGCGAGGTCGAGTGCGCCGTCCTCGGCAACGACGATCCCCAGGCATCCGTGGTCGGCGAGATCGAGCCGAGCAAAGAGTTCTACGACTACGAAGCGAAGTATCTGGACGGTGGAGCATCCCGGCTGCTCATCCCCGCCCCCATCCCCGAAGCGACGGCGGCGCAGATCCGCCGAATGGCCGTCGCCGCATTCCGCGCGCTGGACCTCAGCGGGCTCGCCCGCGTCGATTTCTTCCTGGAGCGCACCACGGGGCAGGTGTATCTCAACGAGGTCAACACTCTGCCGGGCTTCACCAGCATCAGCATGTATCCCAAACTGTGGGAGGCATCCGGGTTGCCCTACCCCCACCTGCTCGACCGCCTGATCGAGCTGGCACTGGAACGCCACGCCGACCATGAACGCAACGCCACCGGACTGCATGGGGTGTGAGTGATTTCTTATGCATTTTCGATAGATATGTGGCCTGGTTGTTGCCCCTGAAAATTGGCCACTTTTCTATTGACAGCCTCGACGAAACCGCTATAATGCATGAGTCTGATGCTAGCAAGGTGGCATCCCTTAGTGCGTGAAAGCGGTTTTTTCAGATGACCAAGCAGATGCGATCTGCACGGCGGTCCCATTTTTTTCGGCAAGCCTCGCTGTTGCTCAGTGTGACGATGCTGGGCGTGTGCCTGAGCATCGCTGGGTGTGGCGGCACATCTCGGGCAACCATAGGCATAAGCGCCACGTCATCCCCCGCCCCCATCGCCACCGTTCCCTATGTTGGCCCAACCATCGTGCCTGCGCAAAGCACCCCCACGCCTACCAACACGCCGACAAAAGCGAAGCCAACGCCTGGCGCGGTGCCTACCAAGCCCCCGGTGCCGCCAACTGCCGTCCCCACCGCAACCAGCATCCCCGGCCCGCGCCCTGACGGCGGTGTGCCCAACATCAACGGCCAGTTGATTCTCGTCAGCCTCAGCCAGCAATGGATGTGGGTCTATCAGGATCGCCACCTGCTTTTTACCACCGCCATCACCTCTGGCCGCCCGGAATTGCCAACCCCCACGGGCATCTATCACGTGCAGCAGATTTATGCCAACATCACCTTCATCTCTGGCTGGCCGCCTAGCTCGCCCTATTACTACTCGCCAGAGCATGTCAACCACGCGCTCTACTTCCTTTACGACGGCTATTACCTGCACGATGCC
>JACDGC010000210.1 GCA_013815535.1 Ktedonobacterales bacterium | reverse complement strand
AGTTGTGGGGGTGCCTCAGCCGGCGGGGCGGGCATGCCACCGGGAGCCGCTGGCGGGGCCACGAAAGGCAGACGCGAGATCACATGACGGTTGAAGTACACCAGACCAATGAGGCCCAGCCCCAGCCCCAAAGCCAGCAACGCGAAATCCGCGAAGAGCGTGCCCGCGCCCGTATGATGCGCATGCAGTTCGGCCAACGCGTCGTTGATGGGTTCACTGGCTTTGCCGATGACATCAAAGAACAAGAAGATCAGCACGCCAGTCGCCACCATGCTGAGAAAGATCTTGACAGCGGGCGACACATTCTTGATGCGGGCGACGGGCAGCCCCAGAAAAATGGTCAGCCCCGCAAATGCGCCGAGCAAGACGATTGTTCCAGTTGGCATAGGATTTCACGCTCTCTTCGTCAAATTATCGTTGCGCGCCAGCGGCACCGCTGGGGAATTCTTGTGTTGCAGGCAGCACCCACAGCGCATAGGCGAGCGGGCGCGGAAGTGGTTCGCGGTGTCCATCAGGTAAGAGGGCCGATCCCCCGGCAGATGTTTCATCCGGGGTCCAGGTGATGGCGGTGCCCGGCGTCAAACCGTGCTCGTGCATGGTGCGAATCGTCTCTTCTTCGTCTTCCAGCACTTCAGAGATGCACAGGATGCGCACTGGCTCATCGGCAGCGTCGGGCAGGCGACGCGCACCAACCCGGCTGAGGTAGCCACGCGCATCTGCCACATAGCCAGGGATGGGGTTGCCATGCGGGCAGGTCGTGGGATGCGCCAGCGAAGCGATCACGCGCTCCTCCACCGCGCCAGAGATGTAGTGCTCTAGTCGACAGGCTTCTTCGTGGACTTCGTGCCATTGCATGCCCAACATATCCGTCAGGAATCGCTCGGTCAGTCGATGACGTCGCAGCACCGATTCCGCCAGCGCTACACCACCCTCGGTGAGGCTGATGTGGCGGTGAGCATCCATCGTCAGATAGGCGGCTTTTTCCAGGCGTTGCAACATTTCGGTGACGGTGGGGGCCTTCACCCCAAACTTCTCGGCCAGCCGCGCGCCAATGACGACATCGCCCTCCATCTCCATATTGTAGATGGTTTCGAGGTACTCTTCGACTTTCGCGCTGGTGGCTGTCATCTTCCGCCTTCTTCCATGCTGGTACAATCCCGATCTGCCTACTCAGATATTAGCATACCCTAATGGTCTACGTCAATCAGGTGTTTGTCAGGAAAAGTGAGGACCAATGCTGTCACGCCGTCTATGCCCGCCGTTCGCCAAAAGTGTATTGAAATGGTATATTTGATCTATGATTCAATACACTTTCCTGAAAAGAGGCCGATATGGCGCATCCGCCGTCCATCCCGCGCATGAACGCCCACCTTGCCCACCGTATCCTCACCAAGAAGGCGCAACTCGATGGGTATCGTCCCCTGCCCGCTGAGGTCATGCAGCGGCTGAATGACGACCTGCGCGTCGCCTTCACCTACCACTCCAACGCCATTGAGGGCAACACGCTAACCTTGCGTGAGACGCAACTCGTCATCGAATATGGCATGACGGCAGGCGGGCACCCCCTGCGCGAATATCTGGAAGCCACCAACCATGCGGGAGCGTATGGCCAACTGCTCGATCTCGTGCGCTTGCAAACCCCCATCACCCAGGAGGTCATTCTCACCTTGCATCGTGTGACGATGGCGAAGATTTTGGACGCGCCGGGCGACATGCGCCAAGTGCCCGTCCACATCCGTGGCGCGGCCATGACCCCGCCAGCCCCGCATCTGATTGACCGCTATCTGCGCGAATGGGTCCAGTGGGTCAATGAAACGGGCAGGGAGTACCCAACCGTCGTGCGTGCTGCCGTCGCTCACCACGGCTTTGAAGCGATCCATCCCTTCGTGGATGGCAATGGCCGGGTGGGTCGCCTGTTACTCAACTTCATCTTGATGCAAGATGGCTACCCACCCGCGATCATCGAGCGCGAATGGCGCGCGGAATATATTGCCGCGCTTGGTGCCGCCGACGCTGGCAACTATCGCGCGCTGGCCGACCTCGTGGGGCGCGCTGTCGAGATCGGCCTGGATCGCTTTCTCGAAGCCTGTGTGATCATGCCTGATGATCCGTACCAGCCACTCGCCGCGCTGGCCCCCCAGGTTGGCTTCTCGGCGAACTATCTGGGGCTGCTCATCCGTGGTCGCAAGCTGCACGGCATCAAGCGCGGCAAACTGTGGTATACCACTTTAGACGAAATCGCCCGCTATAAAGCCGAGGTCGCTGATCCGGAGCATCCGCAGGGACGGCCACGGCACGAACTGCTGCGGCTGCCTGGTGACCCATCAGCAAAACTTGATAGATGATAGAATACATTGCAGGAATAAGTGAGAGCAAGATAGCGATGAACTAGTCTACTTGGATCATCTCAACATGTGCTTCGATAAACATGCTCATTGTCGCATTCTCATCTACGTCTTCTAAAAAATGGCGTATCTACTTTTTGTCGTTGGCAGCTATAGTGATTGGATTGACGGCGTTTCTTTGCTTCGGAACTAGCTTTTCAATAATAGCTAGCGCTTCTAGTAACCTGTTTTTGGTATTAGCAATCTGTTCGGTAATGAGTGTTTTTTTCTTACTCATCATTCTCATTGCCGGAATAAGGTACCGCCTCTCGAACGTGCTACAGCCTTCGCCACCTCTCGATTAGTCGGTCCCCAACTGCTCGCGTGCCGCTGCCAGCGCCAGCACCTTCGCCTCGGCGAGGGGGGCGAGGATGGTGCAGCCAGCGGCGCGGGGGTGGCCGCCGCCGCCGAAGCGCCCAGCGAGAATGGTGGCGTCCTGCGCGCCAGCGGTGCGGATGCTGAGGCGCACGCTTTCTGGTGTGAGTTGGCGGAAGAGGATGGCGATCTCGACGCCCGTGATGTCGATGAGGAAGCTGGTGACGCCGCCATCGGGGCTGCCGACATCCAGGTCGGCGGCTTCCCACATGGCGGGGGTGATCTCGGCCCAGGTCAGGCGACCAGCCACGTCGCTCGCCAGCGTCGCCGCCACCAAGCCAAAGAGTCGGGCGGCGGGCAGCGAACGCATCCGATAGATGGGCTTGATGACATCCAGCGGGACGGCTCCAAGCGACATCAGGTACGAGCCGACCAGCATGGTGCGCGCGGTGGTGGCGTCGAACTCGAAGGCGCGCGTGTCGGTGATGATGCCCGCCAGCAGGCACCGCGCGGCGTCGTGGCTGATGGCGATGCCCTCTTGCGTCAGCCACAGCGTCAGCAGTTCCGCCGTCGCCGCTGCCTTGGTGTCGATGATGTTGACCACACCACAGCCCTTGCTGGTGACGTGGTGATCCATATTGAGGATCGGCGCGTCGCGCAGCAAAGCGGCATAGCGCGCGTAGAGATCGCCATAGCGCGACAGCTCGCCAGCATCCAGCGCCACAACCAGATCGAAGGGTGGGCCATCCAGGGTCGTCACCACGGTATCGAGGCCGGGCAGAAATGACGCGAAGTCGGGCGGCGCGGGGTCGGGGCAGGCGACGATGGCCGTCTTGCCCAGGCCGTGTAGCGCGTGGGCCAGCCCCAACCCGGAGCCGAGGGCATCTGCATCGGGGTTTTGGTGCGCCAAAATGACGATGCGCGTGGCATGGTCCACCAGCCGCCGCGCGGCGCTGGCAAGGGCAGGGTCAATGGCGGCGGGCAGCGTGACAAGCGCAGGCGTCATGTTAGGCTTGCTCCTTCTCATCCGCGCTGACGACTTCGGTGGGGGCATCGCCGTGGATCTGGCGCAGCAACTCTGCCACGCGCGCCCCATGGGCCATGGATTCATCCAATTTGAAGATCAAGTCGGGGGTGTAGCGAATGGCAAGGCGTTGTGCCAACTCATGGCGCAAGAAGCCTGTGCCGTGGCCAAGCGCACGCATGGTGGCGGTCTGCTCGTCGGAAGTTCCCATCACACTGATAAAGACCTTCGCGTGGCGCAGATCCGCTGAAAGCTCAACGGAGGTGACGCTGGCGAACCCGATCCTTGGGTCTTGCATGCGCGTTTGGATGAGGTCGCTCAATTCATGGGCAATCGCTTCGCCCAGTTGTTGTTGACGGTGGCGCATAACGGTCTGGCACCTCCCTGATAAGTGCATGAATGATGAAGAATGGGGGGGACAGAGTTGTCCCCTTTTAGTATACAGGTTTACACAATGGAGTGAACGAGCTTGCGGAGCACGCAGACAAGAGCACGCCGAGGACGGGTGAAGTGATGAGAACCTCATCACTCCTCCGATCCTTAGTCCGAGCGTACCTCTTGAAAGAGGCCACAGACATTGAGTGGCGCGGATGGGCTACACGCGCACCTTCACACTGGTTTCGATGATGTCGCCGACCTGGAGCTCGTTGAAATCTTCCAACGTCAAGCCGCACTCGAAGCCAGTGGCGACCTCACGGGCATCATCCTTGCCGCGTTTGAGCGAACTGATGGTCCCCGAATAGACCTCTTTGCCAGCGCGCATGACACGCACCATCGCGGAGCGGCTGAGTTTGCCATCGGTGACGCGGGTGCCGCCGATGACCGTCTTGCCCGACTTGAAGGTCTGCAAGATCTCGCCGTGGCCTTCCACCACTTCTTTATAGACGGGTTCCAGCAAGCCGTTGAGAGCCGCTTCGATGTCATCCACCAGTTTGTAGATGACATCATAGAAGCGAATGTCGACATGCTCATTCTGGGCCAGTCGCAGTGCCGCACCATCGGGCTTCACATTGAAGCCAATGATGATCGCCCCTGATGCCGAGGCGAGATGCACATCGGCCTCCGAGATGTTGCCGACCGCTTCATGGATGAGGCGCACCTTCAGTTGCTCGGTGCCCACCTTGCTCAGCACCTGATGCAGCGCGTCCATCGAACCCTGCACGTCGGATTTCAGCAACAGGTTCAGTTCTTTGACCTTACCTTGCTGCATCTGCGTATAGAGGGTATCCAGCGTGACCACCGCGTTGGCGCTGGCGGCTTCCTGGCGATGCTGCTCGATCAAGGTGCGGGCAGCACGTTCATCCGCGACCATGTTGAATTGGTCGCCCGCATCGGGGACCTCACTCATGGCCAACACGCTGACGGGCGTGCTGGGTCCGGCGCTTTTGATGCGTGCGCCGGTATCATCAAACATGGCGCGGACCTTGCCGCTGCGCGTCCCGATGACGATGATGTCACCGATCTTGAGCGTGCCATCTTGCACCAGCAAGTTCGCGAGGATGCCCGCGTTCTTGTCGACGCGCGCCTCGAGCACGGTGCCAACGGCATGGCCCTCTGCATTCGCGCTGAGGTCTTGCACGTCCGCGACGAGCAGCACCATTTCGAGCAACTCTTCGATGCCGATGCCTTTTTTCGCCGAGACGGGGGCCATCACGACATCACCACCGTATTCCTCGATGATGACGTTGTGTTCAGCCAACTGATTCTTGACGAAATCCGGGTTGGCATTCTCCTTGTCGATCTTGTTCAGCGCGACGAGGATGGGCACCTGCGCCGCACGTGCATGATCGATGGCCTCGATGGTCTGCGGCATGACGCCGTCATCCGCCGCCACCACGATGACCGCCACATCCGTCACCCGCGCGCCACGTGCGCGCATCGCTGTGAAGGCTTCGTGGCCAGGGGTGTCGAGGAAGGTGACTGGGCGACCATCCGTCGTCTCGACCTGATAGGCACCGATGTGTTGGGTGATGCCACCCGCCTCACCCGCCGCGACCTTCGTCTTGCGTATGGCGTCGAGCAGCGACGTCTTGCCATGGTCGACGTGGCCCATCACCGTCACCACGGGCGGGCGGATGGAGCGCGGGGTCTGGACGGCCCCCTTGACGGGTTGGCTGACCATTTCGGTCTTGGCAGCCGAAGCGGTCGGCGCGGGCGCGGCCTCGGTTGGCTCGAACCCCATCTCGGTCGCCACCGCCGACGATACCTTATAATCAATGACCTGATTGACGTTGGCGAAGACGCCCTGCGCGATCAACTTCATGATGATCTCGTTGGTCGAGACTTCCAACATCTCAGCCAGGTCTTTGACGAGCATCGATGAGGGCAGCGTGATGGGTCCGGTGACGCGCGTCTTGGTTGCCGCTGCGCCACGCGGCCCACCCGCGTTGGGTCCGCCACGGCTGTTGCCACGGCCACGACCGCGTCCGCCGCTGCGACCACCGCCACCTGCGCCAGGGACGGCACCGGGGCGACCACTGGCCCCACCCGGGCGACCACCACCATAGCCACCACCGGGACGCCCGCCACCGCCGCCGGGGCGTCCACCGCCGAAGCCACCGCCGGGACGTCCCGTCCCAGTGCTGGGTGCACCGGGCCTTCCGCCGCCAAAGCCACCGCCGGGACCACCCGGAGCACCACCGGGGCGCCCACCGCCGAAGCCACCACCAGGGGCACCACCGGGGCGATTATTACCAAAACCACCGCCACCATTGGGGCCACCCGCCGGACGGGGACCATTATTGAAACCACCGCCACCATTCGGGCCGCCTGCCGGACGGGGACCATTGAAACCACCGCCACCATTCGGGCCGCCCGCTGGACGTGGGCCATTGTTGTAACCACCACCGCCATTGGGGCCACCTGCCGGGCGTGGGCCATTGTTGTAACCGCCACCGCCGTTGGGGCCACCCGCTGGGCGGCTATTGGGGCCATAGGGACGAGGTGGGCCACTGTTGGGGCCACCCGCTGGACGCGGACCATTGTTATAGCCGCCACCATTGGAGCCGCCTGCCGGGCGTGGGCCGCTCCCCGGAGGAT
>JACDGC010000209.1 GCA_013815535.1 Ktedonobacterales bacterium | reverse complement strand
GGCTCAGCGTTGGCAAGGGCGCGGCCACCGCGAACGTGACGCCGCCCACCTGAATGAGCGCGCGGTCCAGCGTTTTCGCCGCAACGGTGCCAGCGATCCCCGCGATCAGACTCAAAATTCCACCTGTGAAGAGCGGGTGGGGGGCGGATTGCCCGCCATCAGTGAATTCGCGATGAGCGCGACGACCATGCCGACGACCGACGAGATGAAGAACGAGACGACCAGCACCACCGCGCCCTCGATGTGGACCGAGTTGAGCGGCGTCCCCCAGATGTAAAGGGTGACGATGGCACCAAAAAGCGTGCCCAGCGCCGCCGCGACGGTGCTCGCGAACTTCTTGCGGGGGAAGGTGGTGCCGACGAGGAAGGTGACGCCGGGGAGGGCAAAGAGGGTGCCTAAGACGCACCAAAGGTAATTGAGCGCTTCGGTATGAGCCATGACGAATATCCTCACATGACGGAGCAAAAATGTGCAAGGGTGGACGCGCCACCGTTCATCCTCTATCGTACCACGCCGCGCCCCGCGCCGCCAGGAAGATGGACCTCTTTACGTTGGGAAAATGCGGCGGGCGATTGGGAACCGCCCGCCTGTCATGCCTAGGCGGTAGCGAAGCGAGTGAGGACCGCCTCAATATCCTTGGCGGTAGGATAGAAGACTTCCTCTTCCGCGCCGTAATAGGGCGCGGAGGGGACGCCCTTGGCGCTGATGAAGGCTGCGGGCATATCGAGTTCCTCGAAATGGTGCTGCACAATCCAGGAGTGGAGGTGTCGGCCAAAGCTGGTGTGATCGCCTTCCTCCGTCACCACGACGACGCGGTTGGCCGCGCTGACGGCAGTAGAGATCGCCGCTTCGTCGAAGGGGAAGAGCGTCCGCAGATCAACGATGTCGAACGTCGCGCCATGCTGCGCCGCGACATTCGCGGCAGCAATGGCGCTTTCCAGCATCATGGTGCCCCAGGTGACAATCGCGGCGGTCACCACCCCAGTGCCGATGCGGATGCGCCGCGCCTGGTGCATGGGGATGGTGTAATACCCCTCGGGCACGTTCCAGAGGTCGGCCAGGGGGGCGATGAGGTTGCCCGCCGCGTCCTTGGGTGGCTCGGAGCGGTATAGGCGCCCACGCTCCAGGAAGACGACAGGCGATTGGGTGCGCGAGGCTTCGATCAACAGCCCTTTGGCATCATACGGGGTGCTGGGGCAGAGCGTGATGAGGCCCGGCGTGCTGGTGAACCAATATTCCCCCGAGTGCGAATGGCCAAAACCGCCGCCGCCCGCGCCGGAATCCGAGATCGGGCCGCCGCCGCCGCTGCCCGCCTTGGTGCGGATGAGCACTGGGCATTTCCAGTCGCCGTGGGATTGATACAGCAGGCGGGCTGCCAGCCGCAACGACTGCGCCATCGACTGGTGATAGTCAACGAATTGAATCTCGCCGCAGCGTGCCTTGCCATCGGCCATTGACGCACCCGCCGCGACACCAAAGATGATCTGCTCGTTCAGGGGGCTGTTGATGGCAGCCTGGGGGAACTGATTGACCAGCAACTGCGTCGCGCCAAAGACGCCGCCACGCGCGCTGCCGACGTCTTGCCCATAGACGAAGAAGCCGGGGTCGCGCTGGGCGATCTCGATCAGGGCCTCATTGATGGCTTGCAGCATATGCATCGGCTTCGTCGCGCCCGTGGGTTCCACCGTCGGCTCGGGCGGCCAGCTATAGAGGTGATCATAGAGGCGCTCGCCGCTGGGGGTGGGCTCGGTCACCACTTGATCTTCGATCTCGCTCAGGCGCTCCTTCGCGGCATCCAGCAGGCGTTGGATATCGCCATCCTTCAACAAGCCCATTTCCATCAGGCGATGACCCGTGTTGGCGATGGGGTCGCGGGTGGCTTTGGTTTGCGACACCTCGGCGCGGTCACGATAGGCATAGATGTCGGTGCTGCTCGAATGGGCGTCGAGCAGTCCCATGCGCAGATGCAAAAGGACGGGGCCACGGGTGCGGGCATACTCCGCCAGATCAACGACGGCGGCATGGACGGCGACGGCATCGGTCCCATCCATCTCCACCGCGTTGGCTCCGCCCGCCCGCGCCCACTCGGTGAGGTCGCCGCCCCACTGGTGGCCCTCGGTGGGCGTGGTGATGGCCCAGCCGTTGTTTTCCACCACCATGATGACTGGCAACTGGTGGATGGTCGCCGCGCGATAGAGCACGTTGAAGTCATTGGTCGCCACGCCACCGTCACCTGTGCAAAACATCACCAATTGCCCCGTGCCATTGCGCTTGAAGTTGAAGGCCGCGCCCGCCGCAAAGGGGGCCAACCCCGACACCTCGCTGAAGGTCGGCATGATGTTGAAATGGTGACTGCTGAAATGCTCGGGCATGTTGCGGCCCGCCGTCATGGGGTCCGTCGTGCGCGAATAGGCCGCGCGGAGCGGTCCGAAGGGATCGTGCGAACGTTGGAGCCAGCCCGCGAGGTCGCGGTAATAGAGCGCCAGCCAGTCATCGGGGCGCAGGGCAGCCACCCCACCAGCGATGGCCTCGTGCCCGCCCGCGCCGATGTAGAAAGGGAAACGCCCCTGCGTCTTGCGCGCCTTGAGCGTCTCATTGATGGTGCGGGCCATCACCATCTGTTGAAAGATATCCACGGGGTCAAACGTCACCGACTGCCGGGTGACAGCCGAGGTATTGGTTTCGGTGGTCATGAGAGCTATTCTCCTGTTGCATCGTCAAACAAATCGACATCGATCAGTCGCCACCACGCGCGCCATTGCACGAGGACGCGATGGCTTTGCCCCCTGAGTATAACACGCGGGACTGCGCCAGCGCGTGATAGAATCACGAAGAGAAACGACGCCGGGGAGGGTGCAACCATGATGCCACGCGAGGGGATGCTGGGCGAAGCAGCGGCGCTGAACGCGCTGGCGGAGGCGTTGCGCGCCAGCCCCGCCGACCAAACCGAGATCGTCCTCGAAGCGGGGAGTCAGGCGGTGACGCGCTTCGCGAATAACGAGATTCACCAGAACGTGCTGGCAACGCGCACGCGCGTGGCGGTGCGGGCGGTCGTGGGCCAGGCCGTCGCACGGGCCTTCACGACCTCACTCGCCCCAGAGGCGTTGCGGGCAGCGATAGCGGCGGCGACAGAGGCCGCACGCCGCCAGGGGGCGAATCCGCGCTTCGTGGGCTTGCCCACCCCGGGGGCCTCCCCCAGCACGGCGACGGTGCCCCCCATCTTTTTCGCCACCACGGCGGAGCAGTCGCCCGAGGCACGCGCGGCGGGGGTGCGCCTCATCATCGCGGCGACCGAGGCGGCAGGGTTCACGGCATTTGGCACCGCCATCACGGAGGTCACCGAGCTAGCCGTGGTGAATTCGTTGGGCGTGCGGGCCTATGCAGCGACGACGGGGGCCTTTTTGCGCGCGTTGATCGACAATGGCCAGGGAACGGGCTACGCCGATGCCCTGGTGCGCGATGCCGCCCTGCTGGACCCCGCTGCCCTGGCTGCCGAGGCCATCCACAAATGTCGCTTGAATGTCAACCAGATCGAATTGCCGCCGGGCGACTATGCCGCCGTGCTGGAGCCGAACGCGGTGGCAGACTTCGTGCGCTTCCCCGTCTTGTATGGTCTGGGGGCTGGCACGGTGGAATCTGGCCGCTCCTTCATGGCGGGCAAGTTTGGGCAGACCGTCACGGGGGCCAACATCACGCTGGGTGACGATCCGCTGGAGCCGCTGTGCCTGCCAATGCCCATCGATTATGAGGGGATGCCTGCGCAGGCGGTTGGCTGCATCGCGGGCGGGGTCGCGCAGGCCGTGGCAACTGACACCGCGACGGCGACGCGGCTGGGATTAGCGCCGAATGGGCACGCCGCCAGCCCCTGGGAAGCCATCGATGAACCCGAAGCGGGTGACAGCCCCCTGCCCGAGCATGTGATCATGCCGGGCGGCACCGCCACGGTGGACGCGCTGACGCGCGATCTGGCGCGGGGGTTACGCATCACGCGGCTGCACTATACCCATTGCCCCGATCCGAAACGGGTGGTCGCCACGGGCACCACGCGTGATGGCACCTTCCTGGTCGAAAATGGCGAGATCGTCGCCGCCGTGAAAAACCTGCGCATCACTCAGCCGGTGCTGGAACTGCTGGCGAGCGTCGAGGCCATGGGCCAGACGAAGACCTGCCGCGACTGGTGGGCGGCGAATGGCATGGGGACGACGACATATCTGTTGCCCGCCCTGCGTGTGGGCCATTGCACCGTCACGGGGGCCACGACGTTTTAGCCGTGCCCGCAACAGGATGGCAGCACGGTGGCCAGATGTGCTGAAGAGGCTGTGGTGGGAGGGGATCACCGATAGATTTCGGGTTTCAGCACACCGATGAAGGGCAGATTCCGATAGCGCTGCGCATAGTCAAGCCCATAACCAACGACGAATTCATCCTCGACGGGGAAGCCGGTGTAGTCTGGATGCAGGTGCTTGGCATGCACCTTTTGTTTATCCAGCAGAGCACAGACGCGCAGCGACGCGGGGGCCCGCTGGCGGAGCAAATCCAACACATAGCTCAGCGTCAGGCCCGTGTCGATGATGTCTTCGACCAGCAACACATCCCGGTCGATGACGATATCATCGAGATCTTTGAGGATGCGCACATAGCCTTGGGAATGGGTGCTGTTGCCATAGCTGGAAACGGCCATGAAATCCATTTCGACGGGCGCGTCGATGGCCCGCGCCAAATCTGCCAGGAAGGGGACGGCCCCCTTGAGGACGCCGACCAACAGCAGTGGACGACCGCCATAATCCTGCGCGATCCGTTCGCCCAGGGTGATCACGCGGTCGTGCAATTGCTGCTCGTTGATCAATACCCGCTCGATATCGTTACGGATCGACATAGTTTCCTCGCTTTCCTTGTTCTCCTATTCTACCATGCTGGGCGTGCAAGCAAAAGAGGGCACGCGGCGAGAATGTGAGGCAACCCACTTGCTGAGATGAGTGAATACGACGAATCGAAGCGTATAATCTAGGGTGATCAATGTTATCCGCGTGCTGCTTTTTTCACTTTTTGCGATCGCTTGCCCATGAAAGGTTTATCGCATGGAATTATCATCACAGGCATCAGAGCGCCCCAGCTATGTGCCGGGGCCAACGATGGATCTGATGGGATTGACGAGCACCATCGACGCGCTGCGCGCCAACATCGCACGCGTCATCGTGGGGCAAGATGAAACCATCCAATTACTCCTGGTAGCGTTGCTGGCAGAGGGCCACGCGCTCATCGAGGATGTGCCCGGGACCGGCAAGACGGTGCTCGCCCGAGCCCTGGCGCGGTCCATCGCGGGCGACTTTGGGCGCATCCAATGCACGCCAGATTTGCTGCCAGGGGACATCACCGGCATCAGTTTCTATAACCAAAAGACCGGGGAGTTCGAGTTTCGCCCTGGCCCCATCCTGGCGCAGATCGTTCTGGCGGATGAGATCAATCGGGCCACCCCGCGCACGCAGTCGGCGCTGCTCGAAGCGATGGCCGAGCGCCAGGTGACGGTGGAACGCGAGACGTTGCCCCTGCCGCGCCCCTTCATGTTGGTGGCCACACAAAACCCCATCGAGTTAGAGGGCACTTTTCCCTTGCCCGAAGCGCAGCTTGACCGCTTCTTATTGCGGGCACGCATGGGGTATCCATCCGAGATCGATGAGCGCGCCATTCTGCGCCGCTTCCGGATGGCGACGCCCCTGGAAGATCTGGCCCCGGTCGCGGATGCGGCGGCGGTGGTGGGGCTGATGGCGACCGTCCGCCAAATTCGCATCGACCCCAGCATGGAACAATATCTGTTGGAGGTCGTGCGGGCCACCCGCGACCAACCCGGGGTGGAGCTTGGCGTCAGCCCGCGTGGCGCGCTGGCCTTTGCCCGTGCCTGCCAGGCCCTGGCGGCCATGCGTGGACGCGCCTACGTCATCCCCGATGACATTAAGCAATTGGCGAAGCCCGTGTTGGCGCATCGCATCATCGCCACACAAGAGGCGCGCATCCATGGGCAAATCGCTGAGGCGATCATCGAAGAGGTGGTGAGCAAGGCGCATGTTCCAGTCGAATCGCTCGCTTAACTCTGGGCGCATGGTGCCGCGAACGCGCTTGCTGCAACGGCAACGTCGCCTGCTGGATAAAACTCAGCCAGTGACTGATGATCTGCTCCACGAACGGATGCGCCCCCGCACCCGGCGTTTCTGGCTTGGGGGCACCGCCATCTTGCTGGTGCTTAGCTATTATCTGCATGCTCCGTTGTTCGTTCTGTGCGCGTTGCTATTGTTGGCCCTCGGCATCGTGCCCGAGGTGTGGTATGGGGTGGTGCTGCGTGGCACACAATTGCGCCGCGACTTTAGCCCGCAACAAGTGGCTTTTGGGGAATCCGCCACGCTCACCTATGCCGTGGACAATCGCAAATTGCTGCCCGTACCCTGGTTAGAGATCGAAGATGAACTGTCGGTCGAGATCGAGATGCCGGGCGTAACGCTGCATCCCAGCTATAAGGGTGATCGCCAACTCTTCATCACGGGCATGTCCTTGTGGGCCAATCAACGCGTCACCCAGCGCTATGCCGTCGTGCCGCTGGCACGGGGGGTGTGGACCTTTGGGCCAACGTATCTGCGCGCTGGCGACCCTTTTGGCTTCATGGAGCGCGAACGCAAGATCAACCCATTCGCGAGCCGCGCCGAGTTGCTGGTGATGCCCATCATCGCGCCACTGACGCGTTTCGCATTGCCCGCGCGCAACCCATTCGGTG
>JACDGC010000004.1 GCA_013815535.1 Ktedonobacterales bacterium | reverse complement strand
GTAAAGTGGCCGTTTGGCGAATTAGAACTTTCGACCACGATATGCTGTCACAAAACTGCCGTGAAGCGAGGAATTGTGCAGCCATGTTATCTGTCACAAGGCGGCGATTTATGTGTCGCGTCACAGGAGTACCTGCTGGCACATCAATCGCAATGCCATAGATACGCCGCCACTCCGCTACCCAGGCTATGGGTCGATACGAGTGGTAGCCTCGGTTCCACTGACCGATGTAACGCCAGACCGCGATCTGTCCGTCGGCCAGCAGTTGACGGGCAATGGCGACCGGGATAAAGCGATGCTCGACGGCATCCTCGTCCTGAATGTAGGCGCGATGACAATCGGCGCTATATTCCAGCACATGGTAGCGGGATTCCTCCAGCCAGGCGAGAATATCCGCTGGGGTCAGGGGCACGTAAGCAACCATCTCGCTCACCTCACAACACCGATTTCATCAAACGTATTCGCTAACTTCACTTGCCGCCTACTTTGCCATGGCTTGCAAAAGTGCCAGCGCAGCGTGACAGTCATCAAGCGCGCGATGGGTCCCTTGCACGGTGAGGCCCAGCGCAGCACAGGCAGCGCTCAAGCTCTCTCCGATGATTGTCGGCACGGCCACCGGTCGACGAGCACGATAGGCCGTAAAGGCTCGCTGTAAACAGCCATGAGCCACCGGGGTCCAGGTCGTCTCTCCGAGGCGATATAATGCGGCTTGTACCATGCGCACGTCAAACTGCACATTATAGGCGAGCAACACCTTGCTCGAAAGGAGCGGCCACAACGTCCCCAACACCTCGGCAAAGGTCGGTTGCCCATTCACCATCGCGTCGGTGATCCCATGTTTGGCGATAACCTGTGGCGGGATGGGCATCTGGGGATCCACCAGGGTATCGATCAACACCCGACCGGTGAGATCGATTGCGGCGATCTCAACAATGGCATCCGCAAATGAAACGCCCGTAGTCTCCGTGTCCAGTATCATTGTTGCATCTGGTTGAGCGAGGAGGGCCTGCGCCCATCCACGCCAGTCCACTTCAGCAAATGGGCCAGGGTCCGGAGCAAAGCGTGGCACAGACGGAAAGGGGAAGCTGCGTGGGCCGGGTGGCCGCTCGCGCGGCGTTTGCAAGACGACGGCGACCGTTTCCCCATAGAGACACACCCGACAATCGTGCCGGTGCCCATCTGGGCTGCCATTGTGGCGAGGGTACTCCTCGAGTGGCTTCACGACCCCGCAGGTGCGACACCGCTTTTCCGTGCGCTGGCTCAAGGACGCCACACACACCGTACAGCGCACATTCGCTGGCAACGGCACACCCGCTTTATGGTTCGTGAAAGCTACTACGGCCAACACCTGCCCACAGCCATAGCACCAGCGTTCGTCGCGCGCCTCCAGCTGGGCCTGGCAGGCGTAACAGACATCAGCTGCGCCATCAGGATTCGCAAACGAAGGCGGAAAGCCATCCAATGGATAGCGCGTTCGGCAGTGCACGCAGGGCTTGCTCGATTGGTCTGCGGTATCTTCGTCGCACGCCATGCAGATGAAACGATAGCCCGTTGGGGTGACCGTCGAAGAGGTATAGTGAGTGAGCAACTCCTGGGCAACGCCACAGATGCGACACACCTCAGTCATGGAGTTCTCCTTCCGCCTTCTGCGTGGCCTGCCATTGCCGAAACTGGTCAGTGAGATAGGACAGCGTGGCCTCCGCCATCCCCTGCGTAAGCGAACGGGTCGTATCGGTGACCTGCCTCACCCGCTGGAGCAAAGCTGATGGACTGATCCCACACCAAACACCCAAAGCCAGTTCGTCGAACAGGCCAGCATAGTGCTGACGACAGATGCTCACTAGCGCTAGGTGCAGATGGGAGGCCAGGGTTGCCGCGCTTTCCTCGCTTCCGCTGATCCAGACATGGGGTGGCTCGACGAGAACCAGCATCCGACTGTCCTGCATCAACTGCTGGCCGCCAGCATGGCACGGTTCCCATGTCGCGATTTCCCATTGGTCGGCGGTTATGCGGTGCACATCAACGAGATGACGGACCATACGAGCAGCCACCATATGCCGATCCTGTGGTATCGTTCCAATCTGCTGGTGACAGACCCCACACGTCACGCGTCGGAGCGTGAGGTGCGCCTGCGCGGCGGGCAAAGGATGACGGGGGAGGGCATCGAGCGCGGCCTGCAACAGCGACTGGTTCGCCGCAGCAATCCGTAGGCGCTCGGCGAGATCTGCTCCCTGCGTGGTGACATCCGCCTGGGAATCGCTGAAAGTGGTCAACCATGCTGCCACCGCCGCGTCTTGACGCGCATGTGCTTCGGCCACGGTGATGCCTTCCAACGCGGCCCACTCCTCAAACGTCAGCGCGGGGCCATGTTGGGCGGCGACGAACCGCCGCGCGCTGGGCAGCGGACCAGCATACACGTGGCGCGTCTGGCGATCCAACACGAGGCCATCACGAGCGGGTGCGTCACTGCCCCCCAGGTCATAGCCGTCGAGCACCGGAGCGATGGCGGCATGGTTGACGAAGACCAGAAAGCTTTGCCAGTTCCCCTGCGTCAACATTTCGCCATCGTCCCAGGTCACCTCATCGCCGCAAGGGTCCCAATATAACACCAGGTACCGCGCATTTCGTCCATAGCCCAGCGCCCGTTCGAACACAGCGGGCATGGGTGGCAACGGTAGTCGCTGCAACTCCTGGGGGAATTCAGACATCGCCTTCCTCCTCTCCTTGTTGGACCAATATGCGCCACAGGATGGCACTGTCAGCAACGTCAGGAACATGTCGTTGTTCAATTGCCGCTGCATTGGCAAGAAGCGATTGGTTTGCATCGGTGCGTTCGCCTTGCATGTGTGCCTTCCGTTCTCTGGGTGGGTCAACATGACCACGTTATGCAACCGTCGCCACGGCTACTGAAGCTGCTGAACCCCTTGCTCAAGCACTCCCAGCGGCGCAACCATCTCCTGCCAGGTTTGCAGAATGTGTTGACTGGGATCGAACAAGCGAGCTTTACCAACCATAGCTTCCAGAATGCGCTCGACGATCCAGCGGGCAACGGGCGGTGTCACCCCATGACCCAGTTGCTTGATAACCTCACTATGATTACCCAGGATTTGATAGGCATTGGGAAAACTCATTGCTCGCTGGATCTCGACTGGAGCGAGCATTCTGAAGGCGCAGTCATCCAAAGCGAAGGGCATTTCCTGGGCAGCCAACAAACCAAAACGATCATGGCCTGTCACCGTCCCACTTGGCTCTTGAAAGACATCTCGTAGCGACTGCGATGTGCCATAGTAGGGCACCAACCAGGAGGGCAACACACAAAACAGGTGGTTCCCACCACTCGTAACCGTCCAGAGTGGCTCCGTCGTGGCCGGGCGAGCGTCACGCGAGCGATCCACTTTCACGACCAGTGGCGGAGTGACGAGCGAGAGGCGGCTATGCCCGGTGATCGCCCAAAAGGGATCTGCGTCAGGCGCACGAGTGCGGGAGGCATGGCCGGAGGAGGTGCCATAGCCAAACCCATTCTGGAGCAAGACGGCCGGTGGCGTGATGAGCGCGTGATGGTCGATGGTCGTGATGCTCCCCGTCGGCTCCAAATCGACGGGATGCAGTGAGGTCACCCCTGAATATTGTTTGGCTAACCAACCGGGAGGCGTGACCATACCATGGTGATCCGCCTGGGCGGTCACCGTCGTCAACGCCTGAGCAATCGAGCGGGTATTCATGTGGTTGCGGAACTCGACGATCTGCGGCGGCATGCGTCCTGCTGGTGGGTGTGAAGCCGGTTGCTCTGCCTGGCCAGGCTCCCATGTGCGAGCCTGCTGCTGGCGATATTTCGCAAAGCCGAGCCGAATGCGTTCCATGGTCTTGGGGGCCAATGGTTCTTTCCGATCGCAAATCCGCGTCGCCGGGATGGACCAATCAATGGCCGACATCGCTGGCAGAAAGAACGGGATTACTTCCTGCGCACAGCGTGGACAACGATAGACGTATTGCCCATTCCTCCCGTATTTTCCATGTTGGGTGTTTGGACGCTTCCAACTCTGCACCGACTCGACAACTGCCTGGCACTTCCAACAGAGGGCTTGCGGCATGAAGGTGAGGTCAGGTTCCGGCATGTCTTTACGCCAAAGGACGATGTACATACGGTCCCGACTTTGGGGTGCGCCAAAAAACATCGAGTTAAGAAAGAGCAGCCGGTGGCGATACCCTGGCTTAACACGGTCCATGGCGCGCAGCCAATCCGTGAACTGATCCCACTTCAACGCTTCAACGACGTTCTCGAGGACAACATAGCGATAATGGAAGACTTCCAAAAAGTGGAGCATCTCGTACATCGTCGCGCGCGAGCGGATGGCCTGGGGATCGTATTCACAACTGTAGAACATGCGCAGTTGCTTGGCATTGGTGAGTTGCTTCCCCTGGGCGGGAGACATAAAGCGGCACTCTGGACTGCCCAACAAGATGTCCGAGACGATAGCCGCATAGCGCTCTGGCAGCGTTTGTTGTAGATCGGCACATTCCACCTGCGCCCAGGGATGATTCGCCTCATAGGTCTCACAGGCGCGCGGCCAGTGGTTAACACCCAGCTTCACACGGAGTCCCGCGTCCTCGGCACCGATGCTGAGACCGCCCGCGCCACAGAAGAGATCGGTTCCTGTCGGGTCAGAGGGGGTGGGATAGAGATGAATGGCAACCATAGGTACTCCTGCTTCTTTTGTGCTACCAGAACAGCATTCAGCGGAATGACAAACCGTGCAAAGAGCAATCTCGCATGCATGGACACGATCACCGATCCAAGAAGGCAAGGGCGGCTTCGCGCACCCGCGCATTGGCATCGTGTGCCAGGCGTTGGGCCTGCTCAGGACTCAATTGTTTGAGCAAGCGGAGTTGTTGTAGCGCAACGAGCCGGATTTGCGCTGACACGTCCTCGAGCATCCCCACCAGGGGAATAGTCGCCCCGATCATCCCCAGCGCCTCAGCAACTTTCCGCCGCACCAGGATACGTTCGTCGCGGGCCAGCGCGATCAGGAGCGCGACGGAAAAGCGTGGGCCTGCAGTTCCGGCGAGGGTAATGAGTGCCTCCAGCACGGGCGCTGCATCGGTATCCTCGCAGCTGTCCGCCGCACTTTGGGCATACGCTGCGGTGAGTGCGGTAGCGACACGCTCCACCGGAATGACGCTGGCATTACGTGCGACCAGGGCCAGGCACGCCTCCCATGTCTCCAGCTGATCACTTGCCAGCAACCAGGGTTCCTCGCTCGCATCACAGGGGCGGAGCATGAACTCGATGAGGTCGTTCATAGGGAGATCGCGCGTCTCCAGGTCGTCCAGCAAGTGGACGAGCTGTGCCATTTGTTCATCATCGTCCTGGTCGTCGTCCATCAGGCGCATCATAATCTGCGCAACAACGGTACGATCCGATCCTCGCATGAGATTGCCTCGCTTTTATTGATAGTGCGGGGGCTATTCCGCCGCACTTTGGCGCTGTTGCTGCTCGACGAAACACTGGGAACACCGGCGGCGCGCTGCGTGGGTCTCGCCAATCATGTCACTGCGGGGGCGCATGAGATGCCCACATTCCAGCCGCTCTTTGCGCACCGAGACGCTGGTTCCTGCAATCTTCACCGCCTCGACGCCGACGATCCGGCGGAGCGGGTGCCCGTTCGTTTGTCTCGCAGCCTTCCCACCTTTGCTCCCACGATTCCGCTGCCACGTTTTTTTGTCGATACTTCCCACCCGTTACCTCTTCTTGGCCTCTCACCCGCCAACATCAGCTGATGCCCAGACACGGTTGCCAATCAACCACCGTTGGGCAAGACGCCGATGACAGCGAACACCATCCTCACCGGCGGGCAAAGCTTTTTCATAACACACGAGCACAATGCCCGGTGCCTGTTGCAGCAGGTCACGCACGCGCTGTTGATAGCGATGCCGTAGCCGCTGCTCCCACAACGCTGCTTCGTAGTACTCGACGAACTCCTCCCATGTCAGCGCTTGCTGGCGATAGGCTTTGAGCAGCGATACGGATGGTGCCAGTTCGCGCCACCAGGCGAAAAAGGCTTCCTTGCGTTGGCCTCGGGGCCAGTAGCGGGATATCAGAATCGGGAGGGCACCTTCTGCCACCGGCGCGCCAATAGGAGCGGTGAGAATATCCTGATCCGTCAGCTCGCGCTCCCGCCGTCGCCGCTCAGCCCACGTCGTCGTGATGCCAACCCAGTTGAACTGACACGCCGCACAGCAACAGCGCCCCTCACCGAGATAGCGGTAGCCTTCCGCTCCACACCGGGGGCAACAAGGCGAGGTAACGAGATGACGGGGTGTAGGCATTGGTTCATTCCTTTCTTCGCTCATTACACCGTGGCAGCCAAGGGATGCTCCTCGTTGGTCGACGTTAGATGGGCTGCCAACCCGTCGTCAGGTTGAGACCTTGGAGCCGTACTAAGGTCAGGATGCCACCCAGCAGGGAATGCTTACGCTTGGTGCGCGGTGGCTGCCCGGGTGCGCCGTTACAGAACCAATAGCAACGCCCGTTGAACCGATTTGGGAGAAAGACGGTATACACCGTCGTTGATGCCAAGCACTGAGCACCCGTCTCTCCCATCTGGAGCGCGGCTTCGAGGCTCATGGCACCCTCGTCATCGTCATTGGTGGTCATCAGTTGGCGCGTTTCATGGAGCATACATTCCCCTCCCTCTGCACGCAGATGCTTCCCCGGACTGTTACTATTGTGTAGACTGACTACATTGCTTAGATTGTATCCGGTTGCCAAGGGATTGTCAAGATTGTATACTTTGACTACCTTGACTACCCCATAGTGATCAGCGGCGCGAGGAGCAGGTATGTCACCCCAAACAACCGTCTCGACCCAGGAAGCTCTCCGTATCCTCAGCGTCTCGCGGAAGACGCTGTACGCCTTGATGGAGCGTGGTCGCCTGACCCCTTTGCCGCGAACGTTGCGGGGCCAGGCGCTGCACTTCGACCGCGAGGCAGTTGAACACCTCCGCGACGTGCTCCTCCAAGAAGCGAATGCCCCAGGGAAACCTTCATGAAGGGGAGCATGAGGGGTAGCCCCCATGCCAATGGCAACCCTCCTGGAACGATTGCCAAGCGCCATGTGCGCCAAGGGGGTCAACTGCCGCTTGGATGGCTCCCGCACAACGTGATAGGCGCCCATGATGGCGCGGATTCGCGATACCATCCTCTGCTTGGAACCGGACCAATCGCTCACCTTCACCGGTGCCGCAGCCAAGCAACGCTGCGCTACGCCCCAGTGGGAGATGCAAGCCGGATCGTTTGATCCACTAAACCTGCGCCGCATGCGATGCCTCCTCATCCCAGGCCAATGACAATTGCCCAAAAGGTGACATGGGGGGAGTAGGATGGTGTGATGACAACCAGGCCGAGGCATCAACTGCTGGTGCAGCGGCAAGCGTCAGGTTCCCGTCCGCAATCAGCCGTCGTCCAATCCACTCATTGACGAGCAGACGCTCGTAGCTCCACCAGTCGCTGCGTGGCACGGCTGGCCGAAGGGCATAAGACCCTGTGGCCGTACTCACCCACACGCCGAACTGGTGGCGCGCTGCCGCGCTCGCGATCTGAGGAGGCAGATGGGCATGGGGCAGCAAGACGATGATCTCGGTCGCATAGGCCCAGTGATGCATGGCTTGTTCAATGACCCGCTGCGACGGCACCATCTTTGCTTCAACCGCCATGATGTGGCGGACCGCCAGTAGATGATCATCAGGGAGGAGCGACCAGTTGCCCGCACACGACACAATGATGCCAGCCTCCGCCAAACGCACCAGTTGGCGCAGCAGAGGACGACGCTGACCGCCATACCGCGTCACCAACGTATCGACGTCTATCTCGTGCTGTGAGCGCAAAAAGGCGATCAAGCGCAGGTCGCGGTGTTCAAGCTGCAGCCGCGCTGGCGGCCACGTAGCGAAATCGGTAGGGTCGTACTGAACGATGAGTAGGTCCGGGTAGCCCTGCGTCAGCATCGGCTCGTAGAAAAGTGCCAGCGCTGGCGTCCGCATTTCCGCCGTGGGGACGATTTGTCGCGCAAATTGCTCCACCAATCGGCGCTCCGGTCCAGGAATGGGTTCCCGAATCGTGAGGCGAATGCGAACATCGCTGTGCGTGAAGATGAGCGGCGTGGGGACAGCTGCTGTTTGCTGCACCGATCCCGGCGGCCCACCAACGCATACCATGGGTTCGTTCATTCACGCCCCCCAGCACGCGCAGGGCGCTCCTGCATCAACTCAGCGTAGCGGGCGAGGATCGCGTCTCTCGTCGCGTACTCGATGGGAAAACCGTGCACGTTTGCAACGCCCTGGCGGACCTCGGCGAGGAGTTCTGCCTCGGATACGGTAGGCATCACCTGGGGCCAACCAAGCGTGTATTTAAGGTGTTTGGGAATGCGGATTTCGATTTTCGCCCGTACCTGCGCGATGTGTTGCGCTTGCGCCAGGCGCTCGCGCGCATTCGCATCAAGCAACTGCGGCGCGAGATCGCCGAGCCAATGCTGGGCCTGAAATGCGAAACCTGATTGACATTCGAGTGCGACGAGCTCACGGTACAGAGGATGATTGCGTGGATCCCCGACGGCCACCCGTAAATCGGCCTGGGACGATAAGATACAACAAACGCAGGATACGCGTGAAGCGCCGCGGCCATAGGCCTCATGCATGGGAAACCTAAGGGCAGCATGATAGTCAAAGACTTCACGCGTCGTCCAGTCGGCAATGGGATACCAACTGACGCCCCGCGTCCCGGCACGAACACGGGTGAGGCGGGGATCAGGTTGCCAGATGGGAATCCTGGCGCGCGCGGCACTCTCCGCGCGACGCAGCCCCACCACACTCATGATGGTTTGACCAGGGAAACGACGAGCCAGTGCCGCAGAGATCGGGCCGGCCTTGAGCTCTGACGAACAGAAGCGAAGATTTGGGGCGCTCCAGGGCATAATCAGGGTGACCGTGCGTAACTGCTGATAGCGTGCCACGCTACTGTCCCAACGCGCCTGCCACCGCTCCAGCAATCCGCCGGCGGCGCGCCGTACCACCAGCAACTCCAATCCGAGATGATCGGCCAGGCGCTGCGTCTGTGCTAATGACGTCGCCCACTCAACGGCTCCGAGATCGGCATGGATGACCAGGCGTGTCCCCCGATGGCCCTTCTGGTCGAGGTAGGCTGAAGTCGCCAGAGCGGCAGCGTCCGAATCTTTCCCCCCGCTCGAGGAGAAAGACAGGGGCGCATTCGCCGCGATGAGATCATCAATGGCGGGATCGCTGGCAACTACAGGGAGATGCACAAGCCCGCTCATACGGCACCTCCATCCACTGAGGCATCACGCTGATGCTCTGGTCTTGCCCGTTGGGCAATCACGGCATTCATGTCGGCCACAGGCATGCGCTGCGCTGGCCAGTCACTAAGTTTCCCGCTCGAGAGGTCATAATGCAAGAGGGCCTGGTACTGGCTGGGATAAGGTGTACTCCGACTCTTGAGGCCAATCACCTGGAGTGCCTGACCATACAGGGCATCTTTGCCTGCGAGAGCGGCACCAGTATTGCCGGGGAGAGGGGCGAAGAGCGCGGGGCGATGGAGCAGCATCAAGGTTTCCACGAAGGGGGCCAACCGTTCGCAACGCGTCATCTGCACCGCCAGCGCGGGAACTGGCTCTTCCACTTGCACATCTAACGTTGCCAGAACGATCGTCGCCCTGCGACACAACCGATACTCGATTCGCAGACCGCAGAGGAACTGCGCCAGCCGATCTAGATCGCGCTGGGGATTGACCTGCACCAGCACCGTATTGATCATTTCATCCGGGACTTCATCATAGGGGCCAATATAGGGAAGATCTTCGCGCAGAGCGAGCGGATTCGCATCGGCTCGCTCCAGGCTATGCCCAAAAGCCAGCGATGAGACATCATAGAAGGATGTCACTCGTTCGGTCAGTTCGTGCCAGATCGTGACCATATTGACGCGGCTGTGCATCACGATACACGCGAGCTCGTCCGTTCCGAAGCCCCCGGTCCACTGGTCGAGGGCATCGAGACCGGTCATGTAAAATTGCTGAGGCGGGGTGGTTTGGTTCATTGCTTTCTCGCTGCGCCATCATCTGACTGGGTGGCCAGATTCGTCGCGTCGCTCCTTTTCATCTTGTTATCATGCCAATTCCCTATTAGAAGGGAGTTCGCGTGCGACTCATGCAAGGTAATCCAAGACACGCTATGCGTGCTGATACGGTGGCTTGAGTGTCCCCACCAAGGGAAGGTCGCGCTAGTCTTGATTGATGGTGCAAACCTGTTCGCTGAGCGTCGTCTCCGGCACGATCTGTGCATGCTCCGCGTTGTATGACGCAAGGAGGTGCCGCGATGACAGAACCGACCAATGATATCGAAGCGGGTTGGCAACGCCGGTTAGCCAGCGCCTATGCGCTCCTCGAAGCGAATGTGACGCGCGCCGAAAGAGGGAACCATTGCTTAGGTGAGATGCTCGACCGCCTCGTTGGCCCTGCCAATCCCAAAGTGACCCGTATTCCGCTGCGGCACCCCCTTACTGACCCGCGGATTGGGCCTGCCCTCCCGCCGCCAGGCGCGCAAAGACCACCTGCTCAGCGGCAATCAGCAGATCCAGTGGTGCGTTCAACGCGAACACCATATCTAACTCGGCTTGTATGGGATGATCGGCCCGATCCGGATTGCCCGCCGCGCGCGTCATAAGCGTGCCCTGCTCGTAGGTAGCGAGGGTCGTTTCCATCGTCCAGAGCGCATTCGCGAGATTCCCATAGTCGCTATCCCCTTGCGGAGATTGCCCCTGGGTTTTAAGGTACGCTTCCAACTGGAGCAATTGGCCCTGGCTCGACGCGATAACCTGCCGGATACGGAGGACAAGCAGGGCAATCTTGGTGTGCGGTGCAGACATATCCATGAGTGAGGCTCCTTAGACAAAGTGGTGAGCGCCGGGTAGTCGTAACGCTCGCAGACGCCATCAAACGACAAGATGTTCGTCCGACATAAGCTCGATGACCATGAGAAACGCGGGAGCGTGCCCCCCACGCGGCCAAACACGCATGCGGGCCTCCCCACCTGAACGGCGTGCAGGGCCAGCAATTCCATGGAGCGCTCCCGCACGCGGATAAGCCCCTCCCCCGAGAAAGGAGGAAACACTTCTGCTGCGCGTAAGGTGGCAAGATGTTCCCTCACGAGTCAGCCCCGCCACTGGAGGTACCATGCTCCCTTTCCTGCGTGAACACCGCTTCGGTCGCGTCCAGCGTCCCCGTGGGCGCATTGAGCTGCACCACCAGCGCATTCAATGCGAACGTACCGACCATGGCCAGCACCATGGGATAGGTCAACCCCGCCAGTCCTGGCTCCACACTCAACGCCCCCACCAGCTGATCGGGAAAGGGCTGCGTCATGAAATAGGACGCAAAGTGCGGCGTCATCGCGGCATCCTGCATATGTTGTGCGGCATACTGGGCCAGACAAGCGGCACCAATCGGGGTGACTTCCACGAAGCGCAGCCGCCCCTGGCCCTGTTCCAATAACCACGCTTCCAAGCGGGCATCGAGCGCGTGGGCATCCGTTGCCGCGCCGCCGGTGTCCGGCGGCAAAAAAGCCGTCCACTGGGCCAGCGCCGCTTCCTGCTGACAGTGCTCGCAGAGGGCCACCGTCGTGAGGGGTTTCGCCACAAAGACGAGAATCATGCGTCCGGGCAAACGATTGGTGAGATCAGCCATGCTCGTTGCTCCATTGTTCAAAATGCAGGTGAGCGATACGCGATGCGCATCGCCTGATTAACGCTCGTCAGCAATGCGTGGAGCATCCCGTGCTGGCGCTAGCCCAAGAGCGCCACGGGATGCGGTGGTCACCAGTTCCTCGGCCACCGCGGCCAAGGCATCGGCATCGGGGACGGCCATCAGTTTGAGCAAGATGTTCCCGATGTGCCGTTCGAGATAGGGTTCCTCGATCCCCAACGTGGCAGACACGACCGCGAAGGTGTGTCCGCGCGCAAACGTAGCGAGGATCGCGCGCTCATGCGGCAGAAAGACCGCCGCATAGTGGTGCTGAATGAGCCGGGCGAGGGCCGGCGTAAGCACGCCCCGCTGGCGCCAAGCCCGATGCAGCGCTGCGGGAAGCTCGGCGGCGATCTGCTGGGTATCTAACCACCCCAGCGCGCCGGCCTGAATCGCCGCCAACACCAACGAGGTATTGGCGGTGGTGACGAGGACCACGACGTGGGTCATTGGCGCGAGGACCCGGATATACGAGAGCCATTCCCAGCCGATGGGGGAAGCTGCCTGTAGATCGACGACCGCGACCTCCGGCAATGAGGCCGCCACCCCGAGCAGCGGTGCCTCCGCTGGCAGGTCCACCGCTTCCCAGTCCGCCACCGCTTGGAGCGTTTGGGACACCAGCCGCGCGGTCTGGGACGAACTGCCCACATAGACGACGCGCCGAACACGAGGGGCGATCATGCGTTTGATTCTCCTGTAGGTAGTGCGCCATGCTTGGCGACGATCAGGAAGGTCACGGGAGAACTGCGCCAGGCGCTCTGGCGCGTGACCACATATCCTCGCTCGGCAAACCATGCCAACCCAGCGTCAAATGAGGGGACTGTCACGGCCTCGACCAGGTGAAGCTCCCCACCATCTGCCGTGACGAGCGCGGCGGTGCGCAGCGGTACACCGATATCTTGCGAGAGATGGACCCCCTGCTGGGCAGCGAGCCAACAGATTGCGCCATGTCCGGCGGGGATCTGGAGCAACGCACGTGTCAGTGGATCATCCACCACATCCCAACCCAACGTGCGCGCTTGCACGCACACCCATTCGGGCATGGTCAGCACCAGGAGCGGTCCCACCACTGGTTCCCCGGCAAGAGCGGTTCCCGCAGCATTCAGGGCGACATCCTGCCCCGGCCCCCGCGTTCCCAGCAACACCTCGTGCTCGGTGGCGCGCAAGACCGTGGATTGCCAGCCCACCACCTCACCGAGAGCTGGACCGGTCAGGGAGGCCACGTCCCAAGGAGTGCGCTGCCCATCGACTTCCATAAGAAATGCCATTGTCGTCCTCTTTTTCCGTCAGCATGTCGACCGACACGTCCGCGTATTACCCCTGGTTGGAACCGGGCATCTGTGGTAACCAGTGCGGCAGAAATACGATCACACCCACCACACCCAGGCTGATCACAACCAGTAAAGCCAAGACGAAACTATGCATAAGCGCGGTGGCCACGGCGACGCAGCCCGCCGCGATGATGGCGCTGCCGAGCAGGATGAGCACCCCTGCCACCAACCAACGACTCCAGCCAAGGAGCACTGGGCGTACATGGGGCTGCGCGATGAAAGACGTTTGCGTTGCCATAGGTTTGACCTTTCTTGCCCATTTTTAGGGGACTTCGTACTCGCAGGTGGAGCAGAACCATTCACCAATGACATCCAGCCAGGTCGCTGGTTGGCCACAGGTCCCACAGATTCGCTGCGGCCCCGCTCGCTCGCGCATCCCCACCATGAGATGTTCCTCGATGACGGCATCGGCGCAGGTCCGCGAACAACAGATCTGCGTGCCAAGGGCATAGGGAGCGGGCGTCGCGAGCAGGGCAGGCGTCTCGTCTGGGGCAAGGGAGCGCACCAGGATTGCTCGGCTGACGATAACCGGCGTGCCACACTTCGTACACGGTTCGCGGCCATCGCTGCTGATGATGCGTTGCGCCATGTCATTGCTCCTTCCTGAGAGCGGGTGACGCGCCACGGTGAGCGCAGCGCGTCGGGATGGCGCGTTAGGCGGCGAAGCCCCTCAGGCCCTGCACCAGGATCACGAGGACTGCCACCAGGCAGGCGACTGCCACCAGCACGAACGCGGTGACGCGCGCGGAACGGGGCGCATCCTGGGGAGCGATCCACCAGCCGACCGCGAGCACGAAACCGCTCACCAGGACGGCGAAGAAAGCTGGTAACCAATGCATAAGCAGGTATCCCTTCAACGATGTTGTTGCGGTAGTGATTGCTGGTGCAGTGCACTTTGACGAGCACGTCGCCCGTCAGGCAGCACTAGACGCTGGGCGTTGGTTGTGGCTGCCGCTGGCCTTGCTGCTGGGCATAAGAGATCATCTGCGCCGCCGTGGTTCGCACCGTCTCCTCCGCGTCGCCCTGCGCCATCGCCTGGAGCGTCGTCAGGGGCATGACATTCCAGACATACTTGATCGCTTGCTGACGCACCTCCCAATCCGGGTCCTGGAGCAGCGGCAGGATCTCCGGCTCGCGGTCGAGTTGATACAACACGTCCAGCCCCAAGATCCGCACGAAGCCGCGCCTATGCGCCAGTAGCTCGGCGAGGATGTCCGCAGGGAAGGGGCGCAGTACATTGGCAAACCCCACGATCTGCGTCAGACATTCATCGAGGTCGGCATCCGCTTCCTCATCGTCCTCGTCTAACACATCGAGGGCATGGCGTAACGCCGCGATGACCGGTTCGGCGGGGATGCGGTCGGCATCCTCGCTGACCAGCTCACTCGCCTTGTCCCACACGTCGGTCATGGTGGCCGTCACCAGCCAGAGGTGGCCATCGGTGTCGGTCGTCAGCAGGAAGTGGGTCAGTTCCACGATGGGCAACTCGGCGGCAGGCACGTCCGCGAACAGGCCCAACAAAAGTTTCAGTTCGTCCTCGTCATCTGAGGCTTTGATCTTCGCCATCAGGTTCGCCGTGACGGTCGTAGTAGTAGTTGGTGTGGTCATCGAAGTTTTCTCTGGTGGCTCCTCCACGGGAGCAGGGTCGCTGCGGCGCTCCGTCCGAACGCCGCACTCATAAAATGCCAGCCAGGAACTACGAGGCGGTGCTCTCGCGCATCACCGCATCAATCTGCACGGCAATCGTCCCCTGGGCGTTGAGCATCCCTTCGGCACGGGCGCTTTGTCGCACCGCCTGCAAAAATCCCAACAGCACCGCTTCGGTATCGCGGACCGTCGTGTTCGTGCGGCGACCATCGAGCCACTCTCGTAGCTCCTTAAAAGACCCTGGCGCAATGGCGATCTGCTCAGGTTTGTCCGCGGGCACTACCACCACCGTGAACCGGGTGGCTTCGCGCTGGATCAGGGCTGGACGGGCGAGCATCGTGCGATCATAGGTGAGCGTATCAGGAGCGGTGCGCCCCCCGGTGGGTTCTTTGGACGGAGCCACGATTTGGAGCGACTGACCACGCACTTCATGGACAACACCCGCCTCGTCCATCTCCAGATGGCTCAGTTTGTCACGCAGCCGCTTGAGGACCAATGCAAATTCATCCACCGTCATACGCTTACCCTGCCCGGCCAACAATGCGCACATCTCACAGAGATGGTTATCGCCGAGAAAGGTTTCGGCGAGATCGCGCGCGTGGGTCCACAGGATTTGCTTGCGGTGCAGCATATCCTGCACGGTTTGCGGCAGACGCGCCACGTTGATCTGGAAATGGACCTGAGAGGGGTGGGGCTTCGCTTTATCTTCTCGGTTGACCGCCTGCTGCTCCGCGATCTCCTCCAGCGTGTAGCCGTAATACTCTTTCAACCGTCGGGAGGCGTGGCAAACCTCCAAGATCGTCGGCTCCCGCCGCAACTGCCCCTCGCGCCCCATCGCGCTGAGCAAGATCGCTCCGGGATCCTTCACCTGCGGAATGTAGACGCGCGCCCGTGTCCGTTTCTTCTCAATGAGTCCATAGTAGACATAGGGCATGTCATAAATGAGATAGAGGGGCTTCGTCGTGCCATCGGGAAGGGTGACATCCTGATGAGCGGGCAACACCGGCAACGCCGGGATGCGCTCGCCGAGCGTCTCCAAGGCCGCCGCATAGACCGTGAAGTCGGGATCTTCTTTAGGATCGTAGCGCGAATTGAGCAGATCCTCCGCCGGTGCGAGCCGTAACTGCGTCAGAGGCACCCAGAAATCGACGCCCGCCACCTCTCCGGGTACCTCGCCATTGATATGAGGGACCATGACCTCGACGCTGCCCTGCGTGATGACATGTTCAGCATCGACCACCTCCGCTGGGCGAGCCTCGATGCCCCCGGCGAAGCGTTGAAATCCTCCCAGGATTTTCCCAATGCCGGTTTGTTCTGTTGGTTCCTGTGCCATGTTCTGGTCCTTCTTTTTCTTGAAAATACCGGGAAGGGGTGACACGACCCAGTGCCGCGTCACCCAAGATTGCTAAAATGCCTGCGCGATCAGGTGATACGCTGCGGCGGCGGCATCATCGGGCTGATACACCGCAATAGGTACCCGCTCGCCGGTGGACTCCCAGCCGGCGGTGGTATAGGGGATATAGGTCGTCCCAAAATGCGGGATGTGCGCGCCATCCAGTGCCGATTGCAAGCTAGCGACGAGCTTCATCTGGTCGGGATACACTTTCGCGATGAGTAACCCCGCGAGCTTCGTCTGCCCTACGAGACGCAACCCTTCGCGGGCAACATTGATCTCCTGCAAGGTTTCCAGCAGTTCCTGCACGCCATCCATCGCCATCGGCTCGGCGGCCACCGGCGCGATAATCGCATCGGCGGCATAGATGATCGCTTTATTGACCCGGTCCTCGGAGGGGCTGGGGTCAATGATCACGTAGTCGTACTCCCCACAGAACTGTGTGATGAGATAGGGCAAGACATGATTGAAGGTCGGCATCGGCTGCCGTTCGCGGCTCTTATCGAACACGTTGGGCGCATCGGTGATCTGCTTCGCGCCAGGGATGATATCGAGCCGCCCACTATGGGGGTAGCGTACCGGATACTTGGCCGTGCCCGTGTACGTTACCACGGCGCGGGAGATCCCCTGGGCTGGCTCAGACATCACCGCGTACACCGTCGGTTGGCCGGGTTTGGGGTCAATGCCCAGATTCTTGGTGGCGGACCGCTGGGAGTCGCCATCGATGATGAGCACTTTCTTGCCATGACTGGCCAGTTCATGGCCGAGGTTCACCGCTGATGTCGTCTTGGCGACACCACCTTTTTGGTTGGCTGCTGAAATCACAACAGGCATAGTATCGTTCCTTCATGGGCTCCCCGAGGAGCTAAAAACTTTACGAGAATCGCGTTTTTTTACGCGCGTAAAACCACCAACCAGGTGAGCTTTACGGAAATTCGCGTTTTTTACGCGCGTAAAAAAACACACAAGAATGACATGGCAGTCCTGCCACATCAGGACAGTGTTACAGCGTATCGAGGACAGGATCCGGGGTAAGCTCCTTCCCCGGCTTGAGCCACCGGATGCGCTCGCCTTTGAGGGCTTCGATGGCCGTCTGCACCAGTTGAGCATCAACCTTCAACTCCTGAGCGATGTTGAAGATCGTCATGCGATCTTCGCTCAGCAGGCGCTGCGCGGTGGTGTAGACCCACTCGTTGAAGCGCTTCGTCCCAGGCTTCGGGGGGGTGCGCACGGGGGTCCCTGGTGCCGCGCTGGTGGAAAGGGTCGCCTTCTCGCGGAGGCGATCCCCCAGCTTCACCAGGGCCCCGGCCACGGCGATGTCGTCGTAGCGGCCATAGTCCCGCCGCTCCAGTTCAGCGACAATGGCGGCCACGGTCCCCTCTTGCCCCTGCTGGGTGAGGAATCGGCTGACCTCGCCGATGAGATCAATGAACGCAGGCGTCCCCGGTTCTGGTCGGTCAGCCTCCACGTTGTCACGGCGGCTCATGAACTGCTCGCGTAGCCCCGTCAGCTGGGCAGCGAACTGCGCTTTGAGCTGCTCCGCCAACGCCGTGAAGCGATATTCCATCTCCGGCGCGGGATCCGTGCCCGTGGCTGGCAAAGCCGCGACTTGTTCGCGGAGCGCGCTCAGGTCCCCGACCAGTTGGGTGAACTGCTCGGTGGGGATGCCCCCTTGTTGCGTCTCGCCCGCGGTCTCCAACCGTTGCTGCAAGCGCGTGAGCGCCGCATGGGTCTGCTCGTCGTAGCGTTCGAGTTCGAGGCCCGCGTTGGCCTCGTGGGCCTTCTCCACCTGGGCGAAGAGCGTCTCGTATTCCGGCTTCCACGATCCGGCATTGACGAACTTTTGCTTCACATCGCCGATAGCCGCCAGCGCCAGACGGTTGGCCCCCTGGGCGCTGGTATAGCCCGCGTTGTCGCGGAAGATAGCGGCCACCGGCTCGTAGATGTTGAGCATCTGCCACACGCTGAGTTCATTGACCACGTGCAGCAGCCGTTGAATGATGGCGACCTTCGCCGCCCCCGCCTCGGCGGCCATCTCACGGCGCACATCGTCGGGCCGGATGACGAAGGGCAACACGCCGATGATCAGATACGCCGCGCACACCAGCCCGGCGAAGGCGCGCACGAAGAACAAGAGCGTCGGGATGTTGCTCATGAACTCCAGCCAGGCCGGGCTGAGTTTGGGGGCCTCGATGAGATAGAACATGTAGCTGCACGTCAGGCCCTCGATACCGATGGTCAGCAGCAGCATGATGGCCGATACCGCCGTCCAGCCCCATTCGTGGCGCAGCAGATGCATACGCAGGCGGGACGCAGCGGTGAGGAAGGCAATCTCAATTGCGCCGCCGGTGATGACGATGACGAACAGCGCCAGGCACACCGGGATGATCTGGCTGTAGTCGCCGCCGCCGATGGAGACGAAGGCTTTGATCACATAGTCTTTGGCCAGGGTGTACAACCCGGCGCTGGTGAACGCCAGGGAGATGGCGAAGAGCACCGGCTGGTGCATCGCCTCCACCCAGGCGGAGTGACCTGCCGGGCGCAGCCGTTTCGGTTGGCGCGGCTGGGTAAACCAGGCGAAGGGCGGAATGACACGGTACCACGGCAAGGCTGCCGGGGGCGTGTTGAGAGCAGTCGCAGGAGCCATGATGGCTGATCCTCTGTTTCACTGTGTTGCCGAAGGCGCTCATGCACCCTGCGGCCTAGTCGTGTTATGCTGGGGGGGTCTCTTTTCCCAAGGGATCGGTGGGGAAATCCACGTGGTCGGCCTGACACGACGTCCCACGCGGTTCCCCCTCTGTCACGGCACCCTAACGCAGGGCGCACGGGGCAGCGGCATGTGCTTCATCGCATTACTCCTACAGGACGGTGATTGCCGAGGCCATCGCCTCAGCCTCAGCTTGCTGCATCGCGCCGATGATGGCGTTGCAATCGACCATCGACACGTTGTTCTCCGAACGGAACAACCACATCGTCACCAGGCGCTTCACCTCGGCCATCGCCCGTTCGGGGTTGCGACGACGGTCCTGCACCCAACGGATGAGGCGCGTCACCACGAGCTGCACCACCACTAGGAGTACCAGGGCTTGCAAGCCAGAGATGAACCAAACGATAAAGATGTCCATCGGCTCAGTCCTCCCCGTCGCGGCGGACTTCCATGAGCGATGCCCCCTGCGGCTCCTGGCGGAGACGATCAGTGCCGGCCATGTACGCCAGGACGCCGCTGAAGAGGGAGGCGGAGGTCGCCGCCCAGGCCAACGTGTATAGCCAGCCAGGTGGGTGCGCGGTTTGACTCATCAGCGGATCGGTCAGGAACAGGACGAACGCCATGATGGCGACCCCCGGCACTTCCCAGAACGCCAGGCGGCCCCGTGCCCGCAACTGCCGACCAAGCAGCACCGCCAGGCCAAAGGTGGTTGCCAGCGTAGCGCAATAGCCCACCAAGATGAAGCCCAGTGCCCAGGGGGCGAAGATGGGGAGATACGCCAGGGCGCGCACCAGCAGCGAGGCCGCTCCAAGGACCAGCCAACGACGAACCGCCGGTTGCACGAAATACCTTTGCATAAAGTTCCTTTGCGCGATGATGAGGCCGCCGCGAAAGCGGCCCGGATTGTGCATCATGCCTCCGCGAGGAGGATGGGACATGGATGACGAACCTTTATCTTGGGAAGCCGCCGACAAGCGGCGCGAAAACGAAGCGATTCTCCAGTGCGCGCGCTCCATTGATCGCGTCAATGCCCTGTTGGATCGCAGAGCGTCTGACTGGGGATTGGCTCCCGCCAATGTCCGCTTCTTCCCCACGGTGCCCGGACGGGTCACACGCGGACCGGTCGAGATGCTGCTCCTCCGCCAGTTAGGACTCATCGGTGACGACCCCCCAGACATCCTGCCCTTTAGGGCAACTGCGTTAGGACGTGCTGCACCGACTGAGCCGCAGCTGCCAGATCCTCCATGGCCGCGTTGATACTGGTGGCCTGCTCCGCGAGACTACCCGCCAGGGTGCCATCGTGATACGCGGCCAAACGGCCCTTGAGCGTCCAAATCGCGTTCTTCAACCAGCCGTAATTGGGCTGCTGCGCCTGGGCAATCTGATGTTTTGCTAGGGCATCAGTGAGTTGCTGAAGTAAGGGATCCGCTCGCCGAACCGTTTCTTTGGCCGCCGTGGTCAGGGTTCCAATGGGATCGGGGGACGACATAGGCAGGTGCTCCTTCGCAAAATTCGGTGGCGTTACCTCGATGAGGTACGCCATGTGTGCCTTGAATGCGTGTGCCCCCTGGCACTGCGCCTGATACGCGGTCTGTAAGGTCGTGAGATAGCGCGATTGTTGGACAGCGGATAGATGCTGTTGGGTGAAAGGCTTCCCACCAGGTCAACCTCGGCGAGGTTCGGTTGGGACGCATAGATCTGCTCGGCGTCGAGCTGGGCATGAAAAGCGAGGAAGTCAGCGGCAATTGGCAGCCCCACCAGGAGCGCGCGACGCACCCGTTCTCGCGGCAGCACGTGCTCCCACGGGCGGGTAAACCGCAGGCAGGCATCTTGCCAATGGCCCTTGATGGTGGCGACGCTAACCTCGAATTCCGTGGCAATCGTCGTCAGTTCTTGCGGCGGCTCCCCATCGAGGCCGAAGTGCCGGCAGAACACCTGGAACTGGCGCGGCGTCAACAAAGGTTCCGCTTCCTCCCGCAGCTGCTGGCGGGTCGCGGCGTCGATCTCGTTCGCGTGGGTCATGAATGGCGTGCTCCTTTCATCACTGAACATCAGTCACCCGTCGGCGCATCCAATTCCAAGAGGACCGTCTCCACCTCATGGCAAATGCAGCGGCAGGCCGGCAGGGTGTCGCCACTCTTATGGCCGCACGTGCCGCAGGTTGGGCTGTGGTGACGCAGGCGCCACATGGGCAGCGTCCAGTTCTGCGGCGGCCACCCGCCGATTTGCTCGATGAGCCAGAACTGCTGGCCATCCTCAGCCCCGCCGCCCTGAAGCTCGCACAGACTGGCACGCACCTCGTGGCGGTCGATGGCCGCCGCCAGTGCATGCGCGTCATCGGCATCGAAGCCATGCGCCAGGCAAGATTGCGCCAGGGCCTCAGGCGTCGCGTCGGCGTCGTGCATGCTGATCTCCTTTCACCAATTCATGGGCTTGTTGCCTCACGGGGCAGCATGCTGGGCCGCTAAACAATCGCGGCAGACGGGAATCGTCGGGTCAAGTTGCAGCGCCAGCCGCCCACACTGGGGGCAAGGATTGAGCACCGCATGCACGGTCATCCCATGGATGCCCATTAGCGCCGAATGGCAGTCGTAGCAGATCGTGGGAGGCCGTCCATCGGCCAAGGCGTAGTCGCCGACGGGGATCATCGCCGGAGTGTGGTCGCAGAAGTCGCAGGCCATTGTGGGCATCCCCGCCGCGACCCACTGCTGCCACTCCAGCGGCGACCACCGCGTATCAGGGCGTCCACGGAGTGGGCGCTCGATGATATACCCCCGCTTTCCCGCACCACCGCCGGTATAGTCCTCAGTCATGAGCGGCTTGGTGTACACGTCAATCAATGGTCCGCCTGCGATGAACTCGCGCAGCAGTTGCTCCCGCGCCGCGCCTTCGGGCAGCAGGGTACGGGGGATGGCATCGATCTGCTCGACTAAGCCACGCGGGAGATGTTCACCGCGAAATATGGGCATCAGGGGTGCCTCGGTGGTCCCAGGAAAGGGACAGGGAACAACACTGCAAGGCAACAACCAGGCAGGGATGGTTAGGCGGTTTGATAGACGCGGGACTTGAGCACGCCCACATAGGACAGACCCCGATATCCCTCGGCATAGTCCAGCCCATAGCCCACGACAAATTCCGGGTCACACGCAAAGCCGAGATAGTCCGCACGACACAACTGAGGCTGCTTATCGAGGAGCGCACAGACGCGCACACTACGCGCACCAAACACCATCTGGAACTGCTCGCGGAGAAAGGCCACCGTTGTACCCGTATCAATGATGTCTTCGACCAGCACCACGTCCCGCCCAAACATGAGGAGTTCTGGCATCTGGGTAATTGTGGGACGACCATTCGAGGTCTTCCCCGCGCCATACGAGCTGACGCCGACGACGTCCAAGTGAACCTTGAGCGTGGGATCGATAGCCCGTATCAGGTCAGCTAGGAACAAGGTCGCCCCGGCAAAGACCCCAACGAGGGTCAGCGTCCGTCCGGCGTAGTCGGCACTAAGTTGCGCCCCCAGTTCCCGCACGCGTTGCTGAATCTGGGCTTCGGTCAGCAGCACACGTTCGATATCCAGGTGAATCGGCGCAGCGGCAAGCATAGCCATGGTTGCAGTTTCCTTGATCAGTGCGCCCCAGCTGGGGCGAGAAACGACACCTCAGTAAATAGGACAAGGGTTACTGTTCGTAGACTCCTACCTCAGGAAGGACCGGGGGAACGATGCCCTGCCGATCGCAATACTCACGCAACTGGGCAACATAGTCGTGGTTGGACAAGAACACCATGCCCCGCTGCCCCGTCACCCGTTGCAGCGCTTCGAACGCCGCGATGTTGCGCTCCGAACGGTCGCTCTGTGCCACCAGTTCTGCATCACTTGCGCCAGTGAGAAACGCCAGTGCCTTCTCGATGGCAGAGCCAGTGCGGCGGAGACGATGCGCATCGAGCGACGTCGGGGCACTGGCAGCCCCTTGATCAGCGCATTCATGGGCTGCCTGGCGCAGTAGCTGTTCAAGGTTAGTCATGCGCCACCTCCGCCACTGGCAACCAGCCATAGCTGGCAGCCACATTCAGCCCATAGTGGTAATTGAGATCACCCACCAGCGTATCAACCGTCAGATAGCTGAGCTGCTCGATCACGCGCCACCCACCCTCCACGGTCGCATCCGCCTGAGCCACGCTCACTCGCAGATCGTCATCAGCCACATGGCACACCAGCAGATGGAATTCCTCTCCTTGGTGCTCAGCGCAGTTATCTCGCCCTGACGCCATCGCCTCAGCAAGCGAGACGGATGACAGGACCCACACGGGCATGCTCGTCACTGGGGCATCCACCGATGCTAAGGGCAAAACCATCCGGTCCTCTTGGGTGCGCCCCACCCGCAGGCGAGCGGGACGAAAGATCAACATCCGTGCAGCGTTACGCTGCTACCTGGTCCTCGGCCTGCGCGATAGCCTCGTCGAGCACGCATTGCGCCGTCACCATTGCCGTCAGCGAGGCATCGACCATCTGCGCCACCCGCGCCAACCGCTGCGCCAGCACCTGTGAGGTGGGGGTTGTTGCCCGCAGGCGTGGCAACAGTGCCACGCCATACTCGCTCAGCCACTGCAGCCGCTGCTCTGCTAGGCTCCGCGCTTCTTGATACGCGGGATAAGCGCACAGGTAGAGTGCGCCGAGCGAACCGGGCGCCAGCGTCTCCTGCACTTGGCGAATTTGCGTCATGTAGGCGACCAAACGAGCCAAAGGAATAGCCACGATGGGCGGCAAGTCGGGCAAGGCCTCGCGCAAGCGCGCCTCCGACCGCATCTCCGCCCGGACTTGATGCTGCTGATGCTTCTCTGAGATGAGTACCGTCGTCATGCCGCCATCTCCTGCCAGAGTTGTCGCAGATGCTGCCGGGCACGACTGCGCCGCATTTTGCTGGGCGCGCTTTCGCGCCCCCCGGCAGCGGGGGACGGGGCGAGGATCTGCAACAGCGTGGTCCGTTCCGCTGGCGTGAGTTGTTGCCAGATCTGCCCGAAGGCATCGGCATCGGCCAGGCGGTCCACAAAGGTCGCCGCGCCAGCATCGACGATATCGAATCCCATGTCTCCGTCGACCACGGCGAGATCGGCAAAGGGAATCTGGCGGATGACCCGCCGACGACGCAGCTCGTCGAGCGCGAAATTGGTGGCGATGCGATAGATCCAGGCATGCGTCGTCACGTGCGTGCCGGACTGGAGCGCCACGAGCGCTCGGGTAAAGGTTTCCTGACTCAGATCGGCGGCGAGATCGGCATCACGCACCATGCGCCAAATATGGTGCGTCAGCGCCGCTTGATGGGTCTCGTAAAAGGGACCGAAGGTCGCCACCGTGACAATCGGGATCATACGGCTTTCCTCCCTTTCAGCCAGGCGTCAATCTGCCACTCCGCCGCCACCGGATGTGCATCCAAGAAGCGCACGAGGTCCAGCCCTTCGTGGGTGGTCAAGGGCCGATCCCACGCCAACTCGACCCGCTGACACGTCAGCGCCCAGGTCGGTAAGGCCCACGACCACCCCTCGCCGCGGGTGAAGAGGTAGAACCGCACATCGGTGACGGCCCAAAGATGCTTGGTGCGTTCGGTGAGGAAGATGGCCACCAGGCAGCTCAACACCGAGCGCGGTTGGGTGAGCAGTCGCTGGGGAGGTTGCTCCCGCAGCCATTGCTCCAGGGCGGGCAAGGTCAGTTCGTTCGCCGCCTCCTGGTAAGTGGTACTCATCGGGTCATCTGGGGCGAGGTGACTCCAGCGGGGTGAGGCGGGTTCGGCGCGTTCACGCAACGGCATCGGTCACCTCCACCGGCACCGTAGCCAGCGCCACCCGTAACCGCTGCACGAGGCCCAAAGGAATCGTGGCAGGGACGCGATCCAGCGCGTCCGCGAGCAGCTCACGGTGCGCGGGCGACATATCCCTGAGATCCTGGTCAGCCAGGTCGAGCAACAACACCAACAGGCGCGCCTGCACCATGGACTGCGCCTCACTGAGCACGAGGCGACGTTCGGCGGCGGATAACACTCCCATTACCACCCCTCCTCCACGTGAGCGATTCCGGCCAGGATAAGCCAGGCCTCTAATTGGATATCCTCAGGTGACACGCAACTACGCAGGGCAGCAAATTGCGCCCGGCCGCCACGTTGCCGGGCGAGGAACCACTGATGTGCGACGACCACCGCCTCGTCGAAGCGCGCCCGCGCGGTCACATCGGCCACCAGTTCGGCATCATGCAGCGCCAGGTGCGCCAGCACCAGCAGCCCGGCACGAAAGCGGGTGAAATCTTGCCGGATGGCGAGGTCGCGGTCACGGCGGGGACGCCCATGAGCGCGCCACGCTACCAACCAGGCATCGAGCGGCAGACATGGCAAGGATGCATACATGGGCAACACGGGCTGACGCAGCTCAACGAGGCAGTCCGTAGGGTCATCCCCCACGACCGCAACTGCCCCCCGCGTTTCCAAGCGTTGCAAGGTCACGCCCGCATCGGGTTGCGGCCACCAGCGCGCCACAGCAGGGACCAGGACGAGCATGGGATTCACAGGTGGCCCCCTTCTCGCTGGACAAAGGCCGGGTACTGCGCTGGGGTCATGTGGTAATGGCAGTGCCGGAGCACCGCACGAATAGCGCGCTCGCGTGTCAGTCGCCAACAGCCGTGGTCATCACGCCAGCAGCGCCCCTCCGGCGCGATCGTCCCGATGAAGATGCCGTCATACGAAACACTCACCAGGAGCTTGCCCAGGAAGATCTCTTCCTTGATTGTGATGCGCACAGGGTCATATTGGAGACGTAAGGCTCTCATGCCGCCACCTCCTGCTCGCGATATGCCTGACGGGTGGAAATCGCCTGCAAGCTCTGCAACAGCAGCAGCGCCTGTTCAACCCACTCGATGACGTCCGTGGGCGGGGCCTGCTGCACCAATTGATAGTGCAGGCCGCGCATACACAGCGCACTTGCCGCCTGCATGCGCTCCGGAGGAATAACGGTTCCCGGTGCCTGGGTCAGTTCCTCTTCGGACGCCAACCGCTCCATCTCATCGAGGAGCTGCGCACGCAGGGTCGTGATCACCTGGAGATCAGCCGCCGCGACCGGCGCTTCACCAGGCTGCGGGACGGGTGCCGGAAGAATCGTCACCAGTTGGGAAACCATCTCCCGTTGCAACATGCTGGGGAGGGCGTCTGCGCGAATCACTCCAACGTCGGCGGTTCCATTCATGACTGCCCCTCCTCGCTCAGTTCGGGAGCGGAAGAAGGCGCTGGGAGGAACGACACGTGCACCCCGGTCTCATCAACGACGACCGTGGCCGTGGTCTGCGCCAAGAAGGCCGCGATGCTCGCCGTCATGAGCAAGCGGTTGGCTTCCCCTACGTCAGTGATCTGATAGTAGGCCAGCGCGGCACGACGGGCAAAACGATGACGCACCGCTGGCGTGAGCGCTTCGAGCGCGACAGAGAGGTCCAGCCCCTCCTCCTCCGCTTCCGCGAGCGTGACGGTGATCGGCGTCGGGATCATTCCCGCACCTCCCCGCTACGCACGTGAGCAAGGCGTTCGGCCACCGTAGCCCGAATTTGCTGGCAGGCGGCACACGGACAATGCTGGACACAGTACCGCCCATGCATCAACGCCCTTTGACACCCCTTATGCTCCGGGCAAGGAGCAAGAGGCCGGCTGGCGGAACGGAGAAGAAACCGAGAGGATGGTGCTAATGTCGCTGAAGAACTCGGTGAAGAAACGGAAGGTGTCATTGTCCCACCTCCCGCAAGAGCAACTCACCTGGTGCGAGCGCGTCATCGAGTTGGGCAACCAACTGGGACAGTAGGGTATCATCGCCCTGTGTTCGTGCTGCATGCAGCTGCGCTTCGAACGCGGTCAGTTGCGCCGCGAGCGCCCCGGCGACGTGTATGTATGCCGGGTGAAGGCGTGCCACCACATCTTGGCCATAGTCCAGCAAATATCCAGCGCGTTCGATGGCAAGCATCGTTTCGGTGAAGGGATACGCGATGTGGTGATCATCGTGGGGATCGGGCATACCAAGGGCAGTGGGCCGATGGCCACCATGCTGGCCTTGGCGATCGCTCGTCGGGAGCGGCTCAGCAACAACCTGAAAATCGAACCGAAAAGTTCCGTGGGTTAGCAGGGCTTTGCCAGATACCACGTTCTGTGGTATGTTCTGGACAGACATAAAGGCTCCTTTCATTTGGAGAGGGCTACTTCCCAGATGGCATCCGCACAAGTTTTTGAGGGCTGGTGGCGGATGCCGTTCTGTTTTCCTTTTGTCCTCGCATCGTAAAGATCACGTATTTCCTCGTTTCAGTCTGACGCTTCTTCGGCAGATTGCTCAGCAAGAGCAGTCTGAATGCGCTGAACGAGAGTCCAATCGTTTCCCGTCGGCTTCGCTATCTCAGCCTGCATAATCTCATGACAGAGATGTCCCAGCCGCTTCGCTCTCGCACGCCAACTAGTAGTGTCATCTGTTCGAATCACCGCAGCTTCTTGCTGTCGCAAACTCCGGATGATCGTTAAACGCAATTGCACCTTTCGGATAAAATTACCTGCCGCAGACTTTTGCCGCTCAGCATCCGATTTGTAAAGGAACCAAGTTGTTTTTCCAATAGGGCCCATCGCGATACAGCGTTGGTGCTCGGCTAGCATGTCGTGGTTGATTTGGCTAATTTGCATCTCACCACGCCCACGGAGTTGAACTAGCACCTCTCGCCAACGCGGAAGCACATCAGGACGTTTAAGAAAAGCTATCTCTTCTTCGGTTGCGGCCCGATTCAGCTCACGGGTTACAATTGTGCGGAATTGCGCATCTGGCATTTTCGTGTCGAGGTTCCCAGGCATGCGATATTCCTTTCTTTTACTGAGATACGGCTCGCCATGAACCTGTCCTGGTGTTATACTGAAAAAGATCACAAAGACCTCCTGACCCCATAGGTTGAGGGGCTTGTTTTGTTCAGATGGCATCCGCACAAGTTTAGTGGGCTAGTGGCGGGTGCCGCTCTGTTTTGTGAGAGTCTTACGACTTCTTTGCCATCGTCTCCTCGATGACTTGTTGGAGTTCCTGGGGATTAAGTTTGAAGAATTCAGCTAGCTTACGTAGCTGCGCAAATTGCGGGCGCTGTTCGCCTCTCTCCCAATTGCTTACAGTTGTTTGCAACACTCCAACGGCGACAGCGAGATCATTTTGACTAAGCAGTCTCGACTCCCTAAGTTGCCTTAGGGTCACTGGACCACCCCCTTCATGAGCTTTTAGCTGGGACTTGGTAACTATCATATATGATTCAAGTGCCTTTGTCAATGCCTGTACGCGTTAATCCAGGTTTTTTGCACCCTTTATGATGTAACTGGTTCTACTTCTGAGTTTCTCATTAAGGTGCTACCTGACCTCGCGCGTTAGCTAATGACTATGCTCAAATTTTGCTACCTTTGTCATACTAAAGGACTTTCGGGATATAGCAACTATAGCACTACATGTCATTTTAGTCAAATCAGCCATCTGTGATGAATAAGTATGGTATACTCTCTGAGAGAGGAGATAAGTATATGCCCTACACGAACGATGAGATCAGTGAAGCCGAACAATACTTGCGTGGCTACCCCGAATTTGACTGGTTGACGAAAAGCGGGCAACAGTGGTTCAAAACACAGGAGGTTTCCGACGGTCTAGGCATCGGTGAGGCCGCTGTTCGCGCTATTTGCGATCGTCAAGAAATAGATGGTGCCATCAATTATGGCAAACCTATCGGTTGGCGCATGCCCCGAGCAGGGTTATTTATGTACCTCGCAACCCTTAAACGTCGTGGTGCGATTGCGGGTTAATCCCAACTGCAGAAGGATAGTGCCAAATGGCAACACCCTTACAAGTGACGGAAACAAAAATCTTTCTCCCACGCTGGAATGTCGAGATCACCCTACTCACTACACCCAAGGGACCATACTTTGTTATTCGTGAGCTTTGCTTAGTTCTGGGTGTAAAAGATGTTGCCCAGCAAGCGGCAAAACTACGCGCAAGGAAAGCTGTCGCCCAATTCATTGACAATTGGCCGGTACAAACACGAGGAGGCAAACAGGAAATGGTTTGCATTCATCGGCGTGCCGTTGGTTATTGGTTTGGCACGATCGATGAAACGAGATGTCGAGAGGAAGTTCAAGATCGCATAGTCGAAATACAAATCGAAGTGGTTGATGCATCTGACAGAGTATTGTTTGGGGAAGTTGCGAGCGAACCTGCTCGTGCCCACCTCGTTAGCCTTGAATCTCAGCTGAGCGACTATCGTCGATATACAGGAATGCTTGAAGAGCGCATAGGGCATTTAGCAGGATCGCGCGCAATCCCCCTTGCTTCAAGCTATGGGGATGAAAGCGCGGTCGCCGTAGCGACACCGTACCTTTTGCAATAGTTGACAGCGTTCTATCTATGGTGATAGCCTGTCTGTATGAGTGAGTATCGCAGCAATCACAACGTCACGTATGTCTGTCGCTATCACGTTGTTTTCTGTCCAAAGTATCGGCGCAAAGTCCTGATGCTGCCGATAGATGAGCGACTGAAAACGATCTTGATGGAACAGATTGAACGGTGGGGCCAGGAATTGATCGAGATGGAAGTCATGCCCGATCATGTGCATCTGCTTGTTGGTTGTGATCCCCAGTTTGGGATACACCGACTGATCAAACTGCTGAAAGGGTATTCCTCCCATACACTGCGACAAGAATATCCTGCCTTGAAGCGCCGCTTGCCGTCTCTGTGGACCAACAGCTACTATTGTGCGACGGTGGGAGGCGTGACGTTGGAAACGGTCAAACGCTACGTGGAAAGTCAGAAGGATCGCTAATGCTTAAAACGTTCAAATATCGGGTGTATCCCACGAAACGACAGGAACGGGTGCTCACTGAGCAACTTGAAGAATGCCGTTGGCTGTGGAATACCCTGTTGGCTGAACGGAAAACGGCCTGGGAAGAGCGCCAGGAGGCGATAGACTACTACGACCAAAAGGCCGAACTGCCGGGTCTGAAAGCCGATGCCCGTCCTGGCCTCAAGCAGGTCCACTCCCAAGTGGCTCAAGAGGTGGTGCTGCGCCTGAAGAAAGCGATGGAGGCATTCTTCCGCCGACTGAAGGCGGGAGAGAATCCAGGATACCCCCGCTTTCGGGGCAAGGGACGCTACGATTCCTTGACCTACCCCCAATGGGAGAACGGCGTCAAACTCAGTGTCAGCGGCAAACGGCTCACCCTGTCCAAAGTGGGGGATGTCAAACTCATCTATCACCGCCCCCTGGAGGGAACTCCCAAGACCGCCACAATTCGCCGCACCGCGACGGGAAAATGGTTTGTCACCATTGCCTGTGAATGGGAACCCACGCCCTTGCCCCCGACCGGGAAACCCGTCGGCATTGATGTGGGACTCAAGACGTTTGCCACGATGTCTGATGGGCAGGAAATCGCCAACCCGCGCTTCTTTCGTAGCGAGGAAACGGAACTCGCCAAAGCCCAACGCAAGCA
>JACDGC010000208.1 GCA_013815535.1 Ktedonobacterales bacterium | reverse complement strand
ACCTTCACGCGCGCCGCCGCCGAGGAGATGAAGAAACGCGCCACGGCAGCCCTGCGCGGACGCGGCAAACTGGTGAAGGATCTGAAAGAACTGCGCGTCGTCACCTTCCACGGGCTGGGGCACCTGATGCTGCGGGAAAAGCTGGAATGGACGCCGCAGGAACTGAACAAAGCTCTCATTAGCGGCGATCCGCGCCAATGGCTGGCGGAAGACATCCTCCGCCCCTGGCGCAGCAACCGCACGCGCGGCATGAACTGGAATGCCCCCGTCGCTGACCTGCTGGCCGCCGTGGACCGCGCCAAGGAAGCGCAAATCACCCCCGAGGCCTCCGCCGACTTCTTTCGTGATGATTTGATCTTGCTCGATGATATGGCCAAGCGCTACCAAGAGTTCTTTCTCGCTTATGAAGAGACGAAGAAAAAAGGCAAACTCTACGATCTGGCCGACCTCATCTATGTGCCGCTGGGGTTGCTCAACAGCAGCCCGACCTATCGCAAGAAGTGGCAGGGGCGCTTTCACTATCTGCAAGTGGACGAGACGCAGGACACCAACCCATCGCAGTATCAATTGATCCAATATCTCGCCGCGCCAAAGCAGAATGTCGTCATCGTCGGGGACCCGGACCAAGCGATCTATGGCTTCCGTGGTTCGACGCCGGAGGAGTCGATCCTGTCGTTTCGCACGATGTACCCGAAGGGGAAGATCTATCCTATCGAGCATAACTATCGCTCGACGCCACAGATCCTCCATGCGGCGAACAGCTTGATCGCGCATAATGACGCGCATGAAGGCTTCGAGAAGCAGCTACGCCCGACGCAACCAGATGGGCCGCCCGTCAGCGTCATCGCATATGATGACCAAGAGCGCGAGGCCGAGGGCATCGCCGAAGGCATCCAACGCATCGTGAACGAGACGCGCGTCGGCACGGAACCACTCAGCTATAAGGATGTCTTCGTGCTGTCGCGGACGAATCATCATCTGGCATCGTTGGAAATTACGCTGGCGCGGCATCACATCCCGTATCGCGCTGTGGGGGGGTCGTCGTTCTTCAAGCGCAAGACGACCCGCGACATCCTGGCTTATCTGGCGCTGGTGGATGGCATGCGCCAGTATGAGGAATACGTGGCGCGACGCAACGATCCCACCGCACCACGGCTCGAGGATATCTTTACGCCAGTGTTAGTGGGCGAGCAAGATGCCGCCTTTCGCACGGTCGCGTCGATTCCTTCTCGGAGCTATGCTATGGCGACGGGCAAGACCTCGCACCGCTTCACGCCCACTTTTTTCGGCATGATGGCGGCGTTTTCGGGAGGCAAGACATTGCTGCAATGCTGCGAAGAGCAGCCGTATAGCATCCCACCGGAATATCAGATGGGGATCAAGGATTTCGTGGCGCTGATTCGCGCGGTGACGCACGCGAGCCACAACCACCCCGCCGCCGCGATTCGCAGCATCCGCGAATTGGCCTATGATGCTCACCTGCGCCAACGCGACGGACAGCGTGCCAAAGAAGAGGATGAGGCCGAAGACGACGAAGCCGCGCGCGACGACGATGGCGCGAAAGCCGAGGCGCGCTTCGATGAACTGGAAGAGATGACGCGCATCGCAGGCAAGCATCACACCGTCCGGCACTTCTTGCAAGCGATGGCGCAACTCAAAGATCAGGCCGAGGACGCGAGCAAGGGCAACCGTGATTGCGTGCAACTGATGACCATCCACAAAAGCAAGGGGCTGGAGCAAAAGGTCGTCTTCGTCATGGGGCTGGTGGAGGGGATTTTTCCGCATCGCCGCAGCTATACGCTGGACAACAGCGATGGGCCAGTGCTGCTGTCGGGCATCGCGGAAGAGCGACGGCTGGCCTATGTGGCCATCACGCGGGCGCAACGGCAACTCTACCTGACGACGCTGCTGCGCTATCGCGGGGTGGATGCCACGCCGTCGCGCTTCATCCACGAGGCGGGGCTAGAGGCGACCGACGAAGGCGAGGTGTTGCATCCCTTCGCGCTGCGTGCCGAACTGGAAGGGTGAGCCACCACGAATCACAATCGCGTGAGGGAAAACGATCGTTAAAGACGGCATTTTCTACAATGTGGATCGAGAAGTGGTTGGCATCGCCGTTGCCAGAGTGATATGCGTCTCATCCGGCTGCCAGTTGCAGTTCGTCCATCTGGCGTACCAAGGGGATTCATGGTACACTAGAGGCAGAAAAGCAAATTGGCAAGTTGGGTACTGCATCCGTGACGACCGTTGTTGAACGCCTCCGTGCCGAGCTGATGGCACGTGAACCCGGCAAAGATGCCGCGTCTCAAGGGGTCGATTCCCGCAACCTGCGCGAATATAACCACTTGCTGGTGCTGAACAGTGTGCGCTTGCAAGGACCACTCGCACGTGTTTCCATCGCCCAGCAAACGGGCCTCTCGAAAACCACCGTCAGCACCATCATCGATCAATTGCTGCAAAATGGACTCGTCTCGGAAGGCGACTTCATCGACGCGGCAGCGACGGGCGGACGGCGGCCTATCTTGGTGCATTTTAATAATGACACCGCGCTCATCATGGGCATCGAGATCACCTATAGCACGCTGACCCTGATTACCACGAACCTGGGTGGCGAAGTACGATCGATCTATACGGAGCCTTTCGATTTCACAAGCACCCCGGTGAGCAGTCTGGCGATGTTGGGGGCCGCCGTTCGCATCTTCATGGCTAAATCGAACCTCACCTGGGAGCACATCCTGGGCATCGGTGTGGGCATCGGCGCGCCGCTCGATAGCCGCACCCATACGCTGATGTATCCACCCGGCGAATATTCGTGGGATGGCATCGATATCGTTGCCAGCTTGATGAAGCAATTCCAGGTGCCGGTCTATGTGGACAATAATGCGAATCTCGCAGCCCTCAGCGAAGCGCGCTATGGCGTCGCGAAGGATTACAGCGACTTTGCCTATATCAGCATCGGCCAGGGTATCGGCGGTGGCTTGATTCACGATCACCAGATTTACCATGGCATGCTGGGCGGCGCAGGAGAGATCGGCCATTTTCACATCGCGGAAAGCGGCCCGCAGTGCATCTGTGGCAAACGCGGCTGCCTGGAAACGCTGGCCAACAACGCCGCCATCGTCGAAGATGCCAGCCTGGGGCGCTCGCTGGCACGCGTGGCCCCGCGCGCACGGGTGGCCCCCCAATTGGCCGACCGAGATGACATCGACATCAATGATGTGCTGCACGCCGCTGACGCGGGTGACTTGGGCGCGCGGCTGGCCTTGCAATCAGCGGGACGCGCCATTGGGACGGCGGTGGGGGCACTCATCACCCTCCTCAACCCAGAGGTGATCATCCTGGATGGCGCAACGGTGCGGATGGGGCGGTATCTGCTGGATGCCGTGCAAGAAGAGGCCGCGCGGCAGGCGATGCCAGCCAACTGGGCGGCGACGCACATCATCACCGGACAGTTGGGCGATCTGGCGGTGCCGTTGGGTGCGGCGACGTTGGTCATCGACGCCGCCTTTGCATTGGCATCGGTCATCTCGGACTATCCAGGGACGGTGAACGGGGCGTTGGGTTAGCCGCAAACAACGCGCGCAGGCGCGAAAGCGCGCCAGCATGGCTGGATTTGCTCAACATGAGCGGAATCCGCCTGTGCTGGCGCGTCATTTCGCCAGGTGGGAATGCCTCGCCACCTATAGCTGCACGACTGACCCTGACGCGGCGCTGATTTGCGCCGCCGCGATGACGCGCTGGGTCAGCAAGGCATCGGTGGCCAACACGGGTGGCGGGGCACCCGCATGCAGCATGGCGGCGATGCCCGCATAGAACGCCTGATAGGTGCCAGGGAGCGTGGTGATGCGTCCGTCGAAGGTGAGGCCATCACGCTCGGTTTGCAGCGTGCCCCACTGCGCGGCATCCTCGGTGCCCCAATCTGGTTGATCGGGGGTGGGACGCAGGCCACTCTTGAGGGCATCTTCCTGGGGGTCCATGCCATATTTCACAAACGTTCCAGCGGTGCCGCGCACCACGAAGCGCGGGCCGGGAGTGCGGGCAAGTTGTGAGGCATAGAGGTGGGCCACGACGCCATTGGGGTAGGTCAGCGCGACGAAGCTATCATCATCCACCTGCGAGCCAGCACGCCGCACGGGCAGTTCGGCGTAAACAGCGCTCGGGACGCCGAAAAGTTGGTTGGCTTGATCGATCAAGTGGCTGCCGAGATCGTAGAGCAAGCCACCACCGTTGGCGGGATCACCCGCTTCGCGCCAAGTGCCGACGCGGGGCGCGGGACGAAAACGATCATAGCGTGACTCGAAGCGCACGGCTTCGCCCAGCCAGCCGGTCGCCAGCAGATGGCGCACCGTCTGGAAGTCGCCATCCCACCGCCGACTTTGGTAGGGGACGATGGGGCGGCCCACCGCAGTGCTGCGGTCGATCAGCGTCTGCGCATCGGCAACGGTGAGGGCAAAGGGTTTATCCATCACCACTGCCGCGCCAGAATCCAGCGCGGCTAGCCCCAGCGACAGATGCGCGTTGTTGGGCGCCCCCACCACGACAAGATCGTAGGGTGGGGAGGCCTGCCAGAGTTCGTCGGTGGTAAGCAGGGCGGCAGTGGGAAAGTCTGCCGCCGCTTGCTGCCGTCTTGCAGGATCATTGGTGACGATGGCGGCAACGGTGAGCCCAGGCGTCGCGGCGATGAGCGGCGCGTGAAACACCGCACCGCTCAAACCATAGCCAATGATCGCCGCACGGGCGGGTTGTCGCCCATTCGCTGAGGTTGTCATGCCAACATGCTCCTTGACGACACGGATGGGTTAGCGTCCAACGACCGCACTTCGGCGGCGCAGAAGGGCATCAACCACCACAGCGAGCAAGAGCACCAAGCCCTCGACCATGAACTGAATGTCAGAGGTGCGGCCTTGCAAGATGAGGCCATTGATCAGGCTGCCGATGACCAGCGAACCGACCAACACGCCCCACACCGAACCACGCCCGCCAAAGAGGCTGACGCCGCCGATGACCGCCGCCGCGATGGCTTCGAGCAACAGCGTCGGGGGAATCTGTGCCGCAGCAGAGATGGTGCGCGAAGATTCGAGGATACCCGCCACCCCTGCCAGCGTAGAAGCTAAGACAAAGATCAAAATGCGGATGCGACTGATGGATATGCCCGAGCGTCGTGCCGCCTCAGCATTCCCACCTACCGCGTAGACGTAGCGTCCAAATGTGGTGAAGCGCATCACGATCCAAAATACCAAAATCAGTCCAACGACAATGGTGGTGGCGATCGGCACGCCCAGATAGCTCTGGAATTGGTACAATGCCAGGCCGATGAGTAATGCGGCAACAGCGATATTCAGGCCTAGCTGCCAGATAGGGACAACCGTGAGTTCCAGGCGTCTGCGGCGCTGGTAGTCATAGACTTGATAGCCAGCATAGGCGACGACGCCAACAATCGGCAAGGCGGCTCCCAACCAATCTGGCAGGTAATCTGCTGCGATTCCGGTGATTCCGGGATCAACGAGACGAATGGTGGTTTGTGGCAAAAGCAGGTGCTGCAAGAGTCCCGTGTAGCCTAACGATGCTGCCAGCGTGACGATGAAGGAGGGCACGCGCAGCAATGCAATGATCGCGCCATTAATGAGGCCAATCAGTGCACCGGCTGCAAGACCAGCAGCGATGGCCGCCACTGCGGAGAAACCATGATAGACCGAGAGCGTCACCGTGACGGCGCCGCACAGATAGGCCACGACCGCCAACGAGAGGTCGATCTCACCAATCAGCAATACCATCACGGCGGCGAGCGCCACAGTGGCATTGACCGAGCTTTGTCCGACCAGATTGCTGAGGTTGCGCGAGCTCAAAAAGAGGCCGTCACTGGCAAAGTTGAAGTAGATGGCCATCAACACTAAAGCCGCGATGATGGGCAATTGGCCGACATCACGCTGCAAAAGGCTACCGAGATTGAAACCGCCCTCGGTCTTCGGCGCCGCTGGTGGCGTCGTGCTCGTTGCTTCAGCGCTCATGAATGGACCTCCTCAGTGGCCCCGGCAACCCCTGTCGCTTGCTCATCGACCGAGTCGCCAAACTCTGCGCCGGTGATGGCCGCCACTACCTGTTCCGTCGTCGTGGACTTGATGTCAAAGGAGGCAACACGGCGACCCAGACGCATCACTACGACGCGGTCCACCACGTCAAAGACATCTGCCAGGTTGTGGGAGATGACGACGACGCCTAACCCTTGCGAACGGAGGCGTTTGATGAGGTTCAGGACTTGACGTGTTTGGGCGACGCCGAGGGCGGCGGTGGGTTCGTCGAGCAAAACGACCTTCGCGTTACGCAAGATGGTCTTGGCGACCGCGATGGACTGGCGCTGACCGCCAGAGAGCGAAGCAACGGGGATACGCACCGAACGAATCTTCACATCGAGTTGGCGTAGCACATCCTGGGTCCGTCGCTCCATGTCATTTTGCTGCAAGAAGCGCAACGCGAAGGGGAAGCCTTTGGCTTCTTCGCGGCCTAGGAAGAGGTTGGAGACCACGTCAAGGTTGTCGCACAGGGCAAGATCTTGATAGACGGTTTCAATGCCGAGTTTCGTGGCATCTTGCGGTTTTGTGACCGTTGCGCGCTTGCCATCGACGATGTATTCGCCGCTGTCAGAGATGTAGACGCCTGCGATGATTTTGATCAGGGTTGATTTTCCGGCACCGTTGTCACCGACCAGACCCACCACTTCACCGGGGTAGACCTCGAAATCAACGTTGCGGAGCGCCTGGATCGCACCAAAAGTTTTGTTAA
>JACDGC010000207.1:2512-6799 GCA_013815535.1 Ktedonobacterales bacterium | reverse complement strand
GAGCCATACATGATGGCCTCGTTGCCGATGGCATCCCGCACCGTAGTACGGAAATGCGCCCACTGCTTCTCGCGGTCATGCTCAACCATTTCCGTGTGAATGACGTAGGAAGTGGTCGCCAGTCCAGCGGTGATGAAGGCGCGCTGATCGCGGATGAACCAGATCAAGCGGTTCTGGACATTGAGGTAATCCTTGTTCTTGATCTGCATTTTGTGCTGCTGCGGATCGAAGTCAGCGGCGAGGGTGGCCCACTGTGGGGGATAGGCGCGGGGTGGGGTGACGGGCATCATCGAAGTTGTCTCCTTTACGGTATTTTTGACAACTTCATTGTAGCATATATTTATTTCATTGTCAATTAAGAGTCACATGAGATAAAAAAAGTCCCCCTGTTACGAGAACAGAGGGGTATCGGTGGTGGTGGTGATGAGGCTATTCGGTGGGGTATCCTCGCGCGGGCGGGGTCGGTCGAGGTGGGCGTGGGACTGGCAACAGTAGCGTTGCCCTGCCAGCCGCACATGCTTCTCGCAGGATGGGTAGGCGCAGACAGGGCGTTCCATGCGGGGACGCCCGCGCGGCTTGGGCAGTAACGCGGGTTTACGGGTTTGACTCACGGGCTTCATGACTGACTCCGATTTTTCGTTTATCGTCATTTTACCACGCAACACCTGTATTGTCAATCATGCGGTGGCCGCTGGCTTCTGGTGGCGCTTCTTGGCGAGGTTGCGGTAATAATCGGGGCCGTACTTGGCCTTGACCGCTTCGCCGCCCTTTTTGCCCATTGCGGCGAAATGGTCTTTGCCCCGCGTGTCGCGCAGTGTCGCGCCGCCCCGTTTGCCAATCTCCGCCATGTACTCGCTGCCCGCATTGGTGGCGGTTTGCGCGCCGCCCTTTTTCCCAATTTTGACATAGTGGTCGTGGTCGTGCGTCGCAGCCGTCTTCGCCCCGCCGCGTTTGCCCGCTTCCTGTACGGTCATAATCGGCTTCTTTGGTTCTGGTGTCTGCCCCAGTTTCTTGCCCATCTCCATCATCCCCCTACGTTACTCGTTTGCCTGTCCTGCTATTGTACCTTTTATCTGGCTATTGTGTCAAAAAGTACTATTACTTCGTTGTCACATGGTCAATAGGAGGTAGGGTGAAGCATCCGCTGTAGTGCAGCGGCAAGGAGAAATCATGCGAACATTGTTGTTACTGGTGCTGCTGGTGGTCGCGGCTGGTCTGTCGTTGGTGTCGTCTCCGGTGCGTGCCGCCACCCCGGCTGCGTCGTGCGCCTATGTCGTGCGCGCGGGGGATACCCTGAGCGGCATCGCGGCGACCCATGGGACGAACTGGCCCAGCCTCTACGCCGCCAATCGCGCGACCGTTGGCTCCGACCCCAACCGCATCTTCCCCGGCGAAGCCCTCCAAATGTGTAGGGCACCCTCAGGCCACGCCACGCCCCCGGTGAATATCCCTGCGGCTCGTGGGGCATCGCTATCCGGTGAGTTCTGCCACAGCACCACCTATGGCACCCCCGCTATGTGGCGCGTGCCCCCAGGCTGCTATGCGGGCATCTACACCCCCAACCCTCATAACTATCCTGCGAAACCTGGGTGGGGCTGGTGCAACTGGTGGCCTGAAGTGCTGCACCCCACTTGGAACATCTTCACCCTACCCCGCCATCGCATCCCGCAACTTGGCGCGGCAATCTATTTCGTGCCTGGGGATCAAGGCGCATCGAGTGTCGGTCATTGGGGTGGCGACGTGATCGCCATCACGGGCAACTGGGTATTGATCTCCGAGATGAACGACTCGTGGCGCGGTGGCGGCTTCGGGCGCGTCAACTATCGCTACATCTACCTGGATGGCGGCGTCAGCTTCGTCTACCCTAATTCGGGGTGGCGGTAGGCGAAACACGGGGGACTATGACCTGGCTGTGGCTGGTGGTGCTGGATGCGGTGATGCCAGCACAGGCAAATAGCAGGAAACAACTGATACCGAGGATAATAGCGCTGATCAGGGTGGTTTTCTGGCTGGTGGACATACACGACCCCTTGCATGGTTTTCCTCAGCGTATCATGCAAGGGGTCGTGTATGTCTGTCCTAGGGCAGGTGGGCTATGGGGCGTCGGCAGTAGTTGACCACAGTGGTTGTCATGTTATCGCTCCCTGCGCTGCCCTATCCGATAGATGCACCACCCCACCACACAGAGGATAACGCACACCACGCTATACTGCACGACGAATACGGCATAACCGATCAATGAGTCTTCCACCTAATTTTCTCCTATGCCCCCCCTCGGATGAAATAAGGGCTTCGCCCGCTGCGGGGGAGCTAACTGTTGCAGGATCAACGTAGCCACGCGCCGAGTTCCAAAGACGTGATTGCCAAAGATATGTGCCAGCCAGGGTAAAAGTCCAACCAAAGAGCGACGTATGCAATGCTTTTTCAATCTCTGATTGAAAGTACACGCGATAAAGGTATTGACCATCTTTAGCAAACTCAATGACAACCGTGTTGCGATGGTTTGATTTACCCTTACCTGCTGCGTGGTCTTTTGCGTCTTGCAACTTTGTTAGTTTCGCCATGCTGTGACCTCCAATTTAACCAAGATACTTCCGTTCACGCTAGTTGTTAGTTGAGTTCATCCGCCGAGATGTATAGCCGTGGGGGCAAGGGCCACAGCATTTCCGGCCCATGGTCGGAGGGTAAGACGTAGGGGCGGATCTGGCGGCGCTCCGCGATGCGAAGTTGGGTCAACTGGCCCTGTGCCTCGACGGCGGCAATGTTATAATCGGCGATGGCTCCGCACAATTCGCCCAACAGCGCATCAATGTCCTCACGCTGTTTGGTGGCAGCGTTGACGAGATCGGTCATGAGCGTGATGTCCTCGACCACCTGCGCGTCGTGACGTTGCAGCATGGCGGTGAAACGCTGTGCCATCCGCCGCATGACGACTGCACCGCAGATGAGCAAAAGGCAAGCTATAATGATGGCGACAAAAGTCAGCATGGGCAGCACCTTTCAGGGTGGGGCGCAACACCCCGGTTGCGCCCGAAGTTGGAGAAGGAAAGACAGGAAAGGGAGTCTGCTAGATTTTGTCCATGTCGAGGCGGTTGGTCCGCTTGCCCTTGTTGTAGGTTTCGGCGATGGCGCGAGCGAAGTGGCGCATGGCGGTCCCCCAGTGACATCGGCGTTCCCTTGGGCGCGCACTACCATCGTCTTGATGGGGGTCATCGCCAGCTTGCGGATGAGGTCTTGTTGGTCGAACTGCCCCGCGTAGACGGTGCAGAAGCGCGCCAAGCCCAGCAGTACCTTTTCTTCGAGCGCCAGATATTCATCGGGCCACGCTTGCACAGCGGTGAAAAGGACGGTTTGCAATGTTTCTTCGCCCCGCGTGTTGATGATGTCTTCCAGCGCCCGCACGGCGTAGATGCCTTTGGGAAAGCGCTTGTGACTGCCCGCATTGTGAACGATGATGTGTAGCCCGAACTCCTCCACGATGCGGCGGATGCGGAGTGCTTTGGGGTCGCCAGCCGTGAGACGGGCGCGGAACACATCAATGGCTTCTGGGTTCTTACGCACCGAGTTCTTGGCGATGAACACCTCGGCCTCTTCTTGGAGGGTGAGGTTCAAGTACACCTCAGCGAGCCATTGTGTCTTGTCGATTTTGAGCATGGAATCGCGGCGGTGCTGGCCGTCGAGAATGACTTGGGTGCCATCGGGGCGCTCACTGATGGTGAGCAGTCCCGCCGCCCGCTCGTTGAAGTTGGCGGCGATCTCCTTGACCTTGGCGCGGCTGACGGCGCGCTGATAGCGGGGGTCGATGATCAGACTGGCGAGGTCCACGTAGGCAAAGGTGGCGACGGGGGATTCTGGCTTGGTGGCGACTGCTGTTGTCATGGTATGGATGCTTCTTTCTGTGGGTAATGTTACCGGAGCCAGCGAGGCCCGGTGTTGTCTTGGCGCAGAATGATGGCGGTGGTGCGGGTGTGTTCGCGCTCGGCGTCGCGTGCCGCTTCGGCGGCGATCTCGGCGGGGGTGCGTTGGCGCAGGTAGGCGAACAGGAGTACCAGAGCGTCGCAGAAATACTTGCCACGGGTGCAGGTGCAGCGCCACACATCGCGCGGCTTCGTGATGCGATGCTCGATGGTGCCATCGCTGAATACGTAGACGGGGCGCTTCGTTTTGATGATGCTCCACTGGGCGATGAGGCGCAGGGTGGGGGTCTTTCCTGACATCGTATTGGCTCCTTTAATCTTTATATTAGCATAATTAAATTTAGTTGTCAAATAGCAGTCACAATACCCG
>JACDGC010000207.1:0-2502 GCA_013815535.1 Ktedonobacterales bacterium | reverse complement strand
GGTGATCGGCGCGGGTATTGGGGGGGGGCTAGCTGGGGAACTGGTGGTACTGCTGGCCGTCGAGCAGATCGCCGCCCGACTTCGCGGTGCGTCCGCCCCACTGCTTGAAGAAGAAGGGGACGTTGCCAGTGAGACATTGATCACGGAGGTTGTATGCCCACGCTGATTGCATCACGCGGTGCTTCGATCCACTCTCGCCGCCAGCAATGACCCAATGCAAGCGGTTGACGTGAAAAGAGGATTGACGTGACCACGGAATCTGATCTTGCGTCCCGGCGCGATACGCCTCAATTGGTTTGTAGATATCGAGCCAATCGCTCAAATCCAGCGGACCTAAGAGCGGTTCGCAAGAGAGAAAGCGCACTTTGGCAGGAATCTGCAAGAGGATTGGGATACGCACATCAGCCCAGTGCTGATTCTCGACACTGGTGCCCATCCACACGTTGCCAGGGAGTCCCCGCATCTGCCACGAAAGCGGCACATACTGCATCACATTCTCGGGGCGCTTGGTCAGCAGTTGCCAATCCAAGTGTGGCGTCATCTCAATGAGTGGGAACAGGCGTTCACGGCTGGCGGCAGCAACAGGATGATCCTCAAAGACATCCGCCATCGACGCGCAGAACACCTTGCGGTGTACGCCATCCACCGCTGCTTGGTGATTCCACTTCACGGGGTTGCGCCACGTCGCCTCGCTGATTGGTCGGCGGGGCTTCGCGGTTTTTCCGTCCCATACATCGAGTCCCATGCGTTTGCGTGCAAATTCCTCAGCATAACAATGGGCACATCCAGGGCTGACCCGAGCGCAACCAATATGCGGATTAAATGTGTGGTCCGTCCAAGAAATTGCGGTTGTTGTTGCCATAGTCTTGTTGCCCTTATCTTTCTGGTTGACTAGCTTGTGCCATGAGTGCGCCATATTCGACGCAGGGCACCCCCGCTTGGCAGAGTCGGCAGTTCTGCCAGTGCGTCACAGCGGCTTCAAGCGCGGGGTCTTTGTCGGTGGTGATGATAGGGATTTCCCCGGTGATGTCCCGATACTCCTGCGCTGTTAGATAGGGGTGGGGGTTGGTGATGATCTCGATGGGAAGCTGCCCTTGGGGATTAGCCATGCTCATCTACTTTCCACGGATGCTGGCGGCGACCCGCTCAATCACCCAGAAGGCAAAGGCGAGGCACACAAGGACGCTTAGGGCGAGGGGGAAGGACCAAGGGGAAAGATGGAACAGGGGCACGATGGCCCCATTCCATGCGAAGACTAGCAGCAAGGCACCGAGGGCGAAATAGATGCTGTTTAGGATGGACATCACCACAAACATGCACACTACGGCGACAGCACCATTGACAACGCCGATCTTTTTCTCGTGGTCCCATAGACCCACGAGAAACTCAAGGCTGGTACGAACGATCCACATGGTCGGATGGTTCCTTTCTGTTAGAATGGGAAATCTTCTTCGGGTACGGTGGATTGGGGCACCTGCGTCATCTGCTTGTGCAGGGCGGTAAAGAAGTCTGTCGCCGTCATGAACTGGCATTCCGCATGGAGGGCAGCTTCGCGGTCTTCGTCGCGGTCGCCGACCATCAGTGTGCGCTCAGGGATGGCGTGGGCATCGGTCATGGCGCGAAAGAGCATCCCCGGCGCGGGTTTGCGATACTCGCTCTCATGCCGCCAGCGGGGCTTGCTACCATCTGGATGGTCGAAGCAGAAATGGACGATGTAGATGCCGAGGGCATAGGCGGCATCCATGATGGCGTGCTGCATATCGAGTGGCTCGGTGATGCCGAATGCCACGCCGCCCTGGTTTGTGGCGATGGCGAGTTGCACATGGTTGGCGCGCAGATAGCGGAGCGGCTCAAACACGCCATCCTTGATGCGCCAGTCATGGGCATGTGCGCGGAACTGGGGCTTGTTCTTAGCCCCGATCCGTGGATCAACTAAGGTACCGTTGAGGTCGAAAATGATCAGGTCATGGTCAGTCGTGATGTTACTCATGATGAGTGTTCCTTTCACCGCGCCAAAACCTATCGGGGGCATGGATCGCATTGGTCAGCCCTTCGCTCCATACGAAAAATGAGGCGATAGGCATACGACTTTCTTGGGTGGCGAACACCCGAACAAACACGTACCCATTCGCCAAGGGCGTCACGCTGATATGTTGCGCCAATGGGTGCGGTCCAAGGATGTCGTTATACTGGGCTGCGGTCGTGGTGCTAATGGGGTGGCGGCTGATGAGGACGGGACTGATGCCATCCTCGTTCACGATGACGCCATTGCGTTTTGGCATAGCGGTTGTCAGCTTTCTGTGGAAGGGATGAATGCTGTATGCCCCATACAGCATTCATGAAAACTAGCCGCGATTGTACAGAGGCATGATGCAGATGCGGAACTCGTCGCCTTGACCCATGGGGCGGATCATCAGGGGGCGGTTCTCTGGGCTGAGGCGCAAATCTACCTCCGGCGTGTCGATGGCGTTGAGGGCGTCGAGCAGGTAGGCACTGTTGTAC
>JACDGC010000206.1 GCA_013815535.1 Ktedonobacterales bacterium | reverse complement strand
ATCCCCTCATCCGCGATGAGCCGCGCCAGCCGCTGCACTAAAATGGCCGTCTTGCCCGTCCCGGCGGCGGCGATGAAGGCGGCGGGGCCATCCCGATGCGCGATGGCGGCGGCTTGCTGCGGATTGGCCGCGAATTGGGGCTGCTGTGCTTTGGGCGCCCCACGGCGCGCGGGTCCCTGAACTGGCATACGTGGCAACTTCTTCCCTGGTGATTGGCGGAGACGATACACAGAATCTCACTATAGCACCAAACATCCGTCAGGCGGTATACCCAAGAAGAGCTAGCCCAGATAGCGTGGATGTATAATATGATCCCCAAAGACATGGTACATGTTGACGATGCTAAAATTAGATAGAGAAGGCATTGACAGGCGACACTTATGAGTAGATCGAGATTGAGGCTGGCACGCCTGGCGGTTTTGGGCGCGCTGGCTCTGATGTCTGCGCCAGCAGTGGCAATTGTCTATGGATTTGTTTTGCTCAGTATAACCTATCACCCTGGCGACGACGTTACGTGGTCGTGGATAACCGGCCTTGTGTTTGGCACATTCCTGCCGATGCTGAACTCAGCTTTTTTGGTGGCGGCGACTCAATTTTGGCGGCGCGAACGATGGTTGGTATCGGTGTTGAAAGGCGATGTAAGATACATCGCGCCTCTCATTGCGCGCTGGCATGAAGAGGATGCCTTGCCTTGGAAAGATCGGCTAACCCTCATCCATCCAGCCAGTTTACAGCAGCGACATCACTGGGGTTTCTTGCTTGCAGCGGCGCTTAGTGGAGGCGCACTCTTTATTATTGCGCCTCATCTCCTCCTTACAGGCTGGGGCGTACCAGGTGGTGTCATCGCTATCATGCTTATCACACTGCCGTTGCTCGTCTGGTTTATATTTCCTCCAAGCTCTTTAAAGGTGCAGGCGGAAGCCATCATTCTTGATGAGAAGGGGGTTACGGTTACGAGAAACGGTTGCACTCAGCAGATCAGTTGGCGCTCCATCACACATTTTGTTGAGATTGGGATGGGCTACATCAGCAACGAAGGCGCACGTTATTGGCTGCTGGGAAAGGGTCAACGACTCACCTTTGCACTGCCCCCATCCGTGGATGTCGCCATCGCCTGGCAGATACTCGCCACCATTGCTCAACGTGGTGCTCCGCTGGAAATAGCGCTCAATACAGCTAGCCACGCCCGTTTCCTGGGGCATGAATTGCTTGGCAAAGATCCGACGCCACCTGATATCGCCAAATGGCAACCCTCACTAGAGACGCGGATGGCGGCATCTCAAATAACGCTACCATTTAAATTGACGCTTTCGCAGGGCCAAGAAGTTGCTATCACTTTCGTCCTTATAGGTCTTCTTTCAAGCGTCCTAATCATTGGCCCTGGCTTCATCGTCCACGATTCATGGCGCGAATTCATTGTGCGTATTGAGGTGGTCGCCGCCACTTTCTTTCTCAACGTTGGCATTGTCGGTGTGTTTACCTGGCAGCATCGCACCCGCATGATCCTGGACAACAATACCATTAGTATACGGCGTGGCAAATGGCGGCACACCTTGCGTTGGGACGAGATCGGCGCATCAGGGCTAACGCATGAGAAATAGCGTTTAATAGGCTCAGAAGGTATAGTGCGGGTACTCTAGCTCATTGATGAGGAGTAACTCCGGTGCTTCCCCACCTCATGGAAACCTTTGCCGAGATCAACGATCCCCGCTGCGCTGCCAAAGTGGAACACAACCTGCTCGAGATTCTGATCATGGCAATTTGTGGGGTAATTGCTGGCGCAGAAGGCTGGGAAGACATTGCGCTGTATGCCCAGAGTAAGGAAGTGTGGCTGCGCCGTTTTCTGACCTTGAAGCATGGCATCCCTTCGCATGACACGTTTCGTCGAGTCTTCATGTTGATTGATCCCACGCAATTTGAGCAGTGTTTCCGCCAATGGATTGGGCAATGGCTGGGAACGGAGCAGATCGGGCATGTCGCCATTGATGGCAAGACCCTGCGTCATTCGTTTGACCGCAAGCGGGAGCAATCGCCGTTGCACGTAGTAAGTGCCTGGGCGAGCGAGCATCGGCTGGTGTTAGGACAAGAAGCGGTGGCTCGCAAATCCAACGAGATTACGGCGATTCCCACTCTTCTGACAGGTTTGGACCTTGCCGGTGCTTTGGTCACCATTGATGCAGCCGGGTGCCAAAAAGCGATCACCCAGGTGATTCTGGACCAGCAGGCCGAGTATGTGCTGACGCTCAAAGGCAACCAGCAGCACACCTTGCAGGCGGTAGAAACGTGGTTTGACGAGCACGCCTTCGCCAAAGGAAGCTCGTTGAAGCCGGTATTAGATGCGTTTGACGAACAACATGGCCGTCTTACGCGTCGCCGGGTGTTTGTGCAAACGGCACCCACCGAGTTGGCGGTATTAGCGGAGTGGCCGGGCATCCAGAGCATTCTGGCGGTGGAGGCGATCCGCATGGAAAAGCCACAGGGAACTGTGACGGCAGAAAAGCGCTATTTTCTCTCCAGTTTACCGAGCGCAAATGAACGACAGATCGCGGCCATCCGGCAACACTGGTCGATTGAAAATAGTCTCCATTGGGTGTTGGATGTCACGTTCCAAGAAGACCCTTCGCGCGTCCGAGAACCGCATGCACGGCGGAATCTCGCGCTGCTCCGCAAAATTGCGCTCAATCTGATTCACCAAAGTGGCGTGAGCGGCAGTGTTCGCCGCCAACGGAAGCGGGCCGCTTGGGATGATGCCTTCATGGCTCAATTGCTCCGCTAAATCTCATGCGTTAGCCCTGATCGGCGCATGGACGGTGCGGCCACCAGTTGATGGCAACCGTACCGCGTACTTTACTTTGACGCGGAAGGCCACGGAAGAAGCCACACCCGACGAGATCGAGTGGTCCGAGCCGCTCAATTTGCGCCCTTCTCGTGCGTCACGCCTGGCCCTCTTACGCTTTTTTATTGCCAACAAAACGGGGATAACACTCCAACCAGAGGAACGCGACTACGATGCATGAGCCAGATACTCATACCGATGGTGCAGCACTTTGAACAGGCTGCACTTCTGCGACCCCCGCTTGTTTCGCCGTGATGAACCCTTGCTGCAAAAACCACGCCACCGCATCGGCATAGGTATCTTCCAGCGGGCGATACTCGATGCCCAGGTCGCGGCGTGCCTTGAAGTCGTTGTACCACCACGTGTGGTGCAGCAATTGCACCACCCCACCATCCAGCAGCGGCTTGGCCGAGAGGCGCTCCAGCGCTGCCCCAGCCAGCCCCAGCGGCGCCACGGGCAGCCGCAGTGTTGGCGGCGTGCGCCCCGTGATGTGCGCTAACCGCTGGAAGATGCCGCGATAGGTCACATTGTGCCCCGTCGCCAAATAGCGCCCGCCCACCTTGCCGCGCGTCATCGCCAGCACGTGCGCGTGGGCTGCGTCACGCACGTCCACCTGGCACAACCCGCCCGGCAGATAGGCCGGTAACTGGCGACGCAGATACGCCACAATCAGCCGCGACGATGTCAGATGCCGATCCCCCGGTCCCGCGCAGAAGCCCGGGTAGACCGTCACGATGTCGAGCCCACGGGCTCCATAGCCATCGACGGCCAGTTCCGCCTCACGTTTGGCACGGAAATAGGCCGCACGCAGCTTGCTCAGGTTGTACGTGACGGACTCATCTGCTGGTGCTGCGCCCTCCGCGCCAACGCCCAGCGCGAAAATCGACCCCGTGTAGATGACGCGTCGCACCTTGGCCGCCAGCGCTGCGTCGAAGAGGTTGATGGTGCCCTCGTAATTCACCGCCCGCACGATGTCGCGTTCGTTGGGGTGGGTGCTGACATGCCCAGCGATATGATAGACGCGATCGCATCCCTCCAACGCATAGCGGAGTGAAACCGGGTCCAGCAGATCCCCCGCCACCCACTCCACGCTGCTGATCTGCTGCGCCGGATCTTCCGGTTCGCCTTTGCGTGCCAGCACGCGCACCGATTCGCCCATCCCGGCCAGTTCGCGCGCCACCGCGCCACCAATGAACCCCGTGCCGCCTGTGACGAGCGTTGTCATGAACTTTACCTCTTATCCCGTTCTCTCAAGATAGAAACGAATGAGGAGCGAAAAGTTGCACCAGATTCGCCCTGAACTGCTTTATTTGGTCTCCTTTCAGCATCTCCCCGATGTCCATCGGATCGCGCCGCACCCTTTGGCGTTCATGGGCCCCTTCGCAGTCGCGGCACTCGTGCAGCAGTGGTGACCACATCTGTCCGGCTGGGGCGGTTGCACCATCCCCACCCCGGCTGCTAACTCGGCAATCCCGCATAACTGCTGGTTTTCAGCCATGGGGATCGGCAGTCCTATTCCTCTATACAGCCCCCCCACGATCTGGTATAACGGATGAGCAAGCAAATGACCGTAGCGCTCGTTCGCCGGAGGGTGTGTGGATATACGACAACATCGGGGCGGCCTGCCCTGGCAATTCCTGGCCTCGCTCCTCATCGCCGCCACCATGTTGGCCGCGTGTAACTCAGCCCCGCATACATCATCATCGGTCGTCAAGACCCCCCCGGCCAATGTGGGCAGTGCCTACGCGCCAATCTGCCCTGGTGGCACCGCCTGCGCCAAGCTCGGCACCGCGCCCGCCTACCATGCTGGCAAATCCGCCGTGCCCTCTGGCGCTGCTGTGGTCGGCGATTGGGAAGTGCCCGACACCGTCAGCCCGCTGTTTGCCGACCAGCACATCGACTTCACCCTCATCCGGGCGCTCTATGGCGCGTGTGTCGTTGCGGGGGCCGACCTGAAGTGGCTCCCCGACGAATGCACCGAGGTTCCCACACAAGTGAATGGTGATGTCAGCGCCGATGGCACCATCGTGAAGTTGAAGCTCCTTCCCACCCTACAATGGTCCGATGGCAAGCCCCTCACCGCTGCCGATTTCGTCTTTGGTTGGCAGACGCTGAAGAACCCGAAGGTCGCGGCGGTCAACATTGGCGGCTACACCCTCATCACCGCCGTGGCCGCGCTCGACCCCCAAACCGTGCAGGTGACGTTCAAGGTTCCCTTTGGCCCCTACCTCACCTATCTGCCCTATGCCTTGCCGCAACATGAATTCGGCAGCATCGCGCCCGAGCAACTCTCCTCGAACGCGGAAGTCAATTTCACCCCCAAGGCGACCAGTGGTCCCTATGCCGTCAGCAGCTATGCGTTGAATAGGAGCCTGGCTCTGAAGCCAAATACCCATTATGTTTCCGCCAGCTTCTATGGTCCCTTCTTGAAGTCCCTCACGTTCCGTGGGTACGGCACGCCGGGGGCCATGCTTGCTGATTTCAGCGCGGGCAAAGTGACCCTGGCGCAAGACTTCCAGCCCGCCGATCTTGGCGCGGTGCGCGCGGCCAATGCCGGGGTGAAGCTGTCACCAGCGGTAGGCTACGAGCACGTCCTCTATAACCAGGCCAACAAGGCTCTGGCGAATGTCGCTGTGCGGCAAGCATTGGGGCTGGCCATCGACCGCTGCGCCATCGCGCAAAAGTCCCTTGGTGGTGCGTGCAGCGGCACCGTTGCCGCCAGCATCACCGCCCCCGCCGCGCTGGACTTCGACAAAACCCTCGTGGCCACCACGCCTGACCTCACCAAGGCTGCTACCCTCCTTGCGGGTGCTGGTTTCACCAAGAAGAACGCGGCGGGCATCCGTCTGGGCACCGATGGCAAGCCGCTTCACTTCACCTTAGTCACCACGAATGACAGCGCGCGTGTCGCTGAGGCGGCCTTGCTCGTCGCCGCTTGGAAAGGCATCGGCGTGGATGTGGCGGTTGCCGCCCAACCTGGCCAAAAGGTCTTCACCGACTTCACGGGGGGCGGCCTGCTGGCGACAGGGCAGTTCGACATCGCCTTGCTTGCCTTTGTGGGCAGCGCCGACCCCGACTTCACCTATGACATCTACCATTCCAGTGCCATCCCCTCGAAGACGAATCCCGCTGGCACCAACTACGGCCATATCAACGATCCCAAGCTCGATGCCGCCCTGCAAACGGAACGTGGCGTGGTGGATTTCGCCACCCGTGTGACCGCTCTTCACACCGTCCAGCAGCGCATCGTGGCCCAACAATGCTACGTGACGCCGCTCTATGTATGGCCCATCATCACCCTCGCCGCCCCCGCCCTGCACGGCATGGTGGTGGGTGCCACAGGTGATACCCTGGATTGGAACATCGCTGACTGGTGGCTTGGCGCCTAAGCCTCAGCCTCACAAGCGCGAGGAGCATCGCATGCCGACCCCCACGAACAAGACCGCGTTGCTTGAGCAAATTGCTCAGTCCCGCGCACGCCTCGAAGATCTGTTGGCGCGCGTCCCCCCTGCGGAAGTGCTCGCCCCCGTCCTGGCGGGGGGCTGGTCGGTGAAAGATGTGCTGGCGCATATCGTCTATTGGGAGCAACGGGCACTCTTGATCCTGGCGAATGCTCGGGCGGGCCAGTCCACACCGCTTTCCTGGGAACCCGGCGAGGACGTTGCCACCGCCATCGACCGTGTGAACGAGGCGGCCCGCGTGGCCAGCCATGCCCAATCGTTCACCGAGGTGCAGGAGCGCTTCGCCGCATCCCATCAGGAAGTGTGCGCCGTCCTCACCGCTCTGCCAGAAGACTACCTCTTCGGCTCGGACGATTTCGCGCGTGTCACCGGAGGCGATGTCATCGAACTGATCGCCAGCAATACCTACGATCACTATCAAGAACATATCGCCATGCTTGCCGCGTGGCTGGGCGCTTGACAGCGGCCCCTTGGGCGGGCTAGGATGAGCATGCGGGGAGTACATAGC
>JACDGC010000205.1 GCA_013815535.1 Ktedonobacterales bacterium | reverse complement strand
GTTCCGGCTGACCCTCGACATAGCCGATCTGGTAGGCGAAAAAGTGCAGATTGCGTTCGCGGGTCATACGCCAATCCTTTTGACGCAGCGACCCGGCAGCGGAGTTGCGCGGGTTGGCATAAAGCTTCGCGGCGGGCGAGGTGCCATCTTCGTTGACGTGTTTGGCCGCTTCGGTGCTCAGTTCCTCATTCAAGCGCTCGAAGCTGCTGATGGGCATGTAGATCTCGCCGCGAATCTCGACCCGCTCGGGGATGTCGCCCTCCGCCAGGGTATGGGGGATGTCGTGGACGACGCGCACATTCGCCGTCACGTCCTCGCCCTCGATGCCGTCGCCACGCGTCGCGCCCATCACCAGCCGCCCGCGCTCATAGGTCAGCGCCATCGCCAACCCGTCGATCTTGAGTTCCCCCACATACTTGAATGCCGCGTCGGGCAAGATGTTGTGGGCACGTTTTTCCCACGCGGCCAGTTCCTCCGCGTTGCGGGCGTTGGCGAGGCTGAGCATCGGGCGCGGGTGGCGATGCGCCGCGAAACCCGCCGAAGGCAACTGTGTGCCCACCCGTTGTGTCGGTGAATCCGGCGTCACCAGCTCGGGGTCGGCCTCTTCGATGGCGCGCAATTCGCGCAGCAGTGCGTCATAGTCCGCGTCGCTCAGGGTGGGATTATCGAGGATGTAATATTCATAGTTGGCGCGGTCAAGCTGGCGGCGCAATTCATCGACCCGTGCGGCGCGGGCGGTGGGGTCCGTGGGGATGGTGGTGGTCGGTTCAGCGGGCATGGGGTGGTGGCTCCTCTGCACACGTTCTCTTCTCTCTCATTCTATGATCAGGGGTACGAAGTGGCGGCAAACGCCGATGCCTCCCTTTCCGCTAAGAGGAAAAGGAGGCATCGCGTGCGACTAGGGAGCTAGCCCACACCGTTGCTGAAGGTTCGCTCAGAGCCCGAATCGTCGAGTTTAGAGGAGACCCTGATCCTTCAGCCACTGCTTGGCGACGATATCCGCCGGGGTCTTGTCGATGGCATAGAGCTTGATCAGCTTGGTGATCTCAGCCGTGGTCAACTTGGTTGCCAGCGGATTCAAGATCGTCTTGAGGTCGGGGTGAGCCGCCAGCACCTGATCGCGCACGATGGGAGCGGGATTATAGGCCGGGAAGGCCACCTTGTCGTCCGTCAGCAGCGTGAAACCCTGCGTGACGATGTTGGCATCGGTGGTGTAGCACACCAAGACATCGGCTTGGCCCTGCGTGACGGAGGTATAGGCCAAGGTCGAGTCGAGCTGCGTCGTCTTCTTGAAGGTGATGCCATAGACCTTCAGCATGTTCGGCAGCACGTCGGGCTGCGAAACGGCATCGGGTGGGGTTGCGAGGCGCAACGTGTTGGCCACGCCAACGATATCCGAAATCTTCGTCCAGTTATTCTTCTGGGCGACAGCATTTGGGGCACAGATGCCATAACCGTCGTTCAGATTGAAGGCGGCATCGAGCCACGTGATTTGTTTTTGCGTCTCATAGGCCGCTTTAACATTGTTGTATGCCGTCTGGGGATCAGCCGAAGTGGGCAAGCCGAGATTGCCCAGTCCTGTGCCAGTGAATTCTGGGTACAGGTCAAGATTGCCACCGAAGATGGCCGGGCTAGCTGTCTTGTTATCGAGGCCATCTTTCAGATCCACTTTGTAGCCAGCTTTTTCGAGCAAGGCTTTATACATCTGGGCCTCAAGGACGCTGTCGCCATCCTTTTTGCTGCCCAGGACCACCGTCTTGGGGGCGCCAGTGCCACCACCGCTGGTGGAAGTGCTGCCACAGGCGCTCAACAATAAGACCGCTCCAATGATGAGCGTCATGGGTAATGCGAACATGCGTGAAACGCGCACGAGAAACTCCTTGTGAGTCATTCACGAAACGAGGGAGCAGATGCTCCTTCGGGACAATCGGTCGTTGCTTATTGGTCGTGATGGGCCACATCGGCTCAGGCCGCAACCACCCCCTTTCCGGCGTCCGTGCTGGCAGAATCGGCAATGATCTCTGCCGCTTGTTTTCGCAGACCCACGGGCGTCAGGGCATGTTGCACCGCTGCCAGCCCATATTCGGCGACCACAGCCAGAATCAACACCGGGATGGCCCCCGCCAACACCTGCGCCACTCCGGCGGGGGTGTTGATGCCGATGCCACCGACGATGTATTCGCCATAGCCGCCCAGGCCCAGGAAGGTGATCAGCGGTGTAGTGGCGATCACCTGCACCGTCGTGGTGCGCACACCCGCCGCGATGATGGGCAAGACCAAGGGCAGTTGCACACGCACAGTGCGCTGGAGGAAGGTCATGCCCATGCCACGCGCGGCTTCGACCAGGGCGCTATCAATCCCTTGCAATCCTGCGATGGTGTTGAGCAAGATGGGCGGAATGCCTAGGAGGGTCAAGGCGATGATGGCTGAGCGGTCGAAAAGGCCCAGCGCGGGAATAGCCGCCGCCAGCCCAAAAAACGCGATGGTGGGGATGGCCCGCCCCACGCCGCTGAATGTCGTCGCCACGAAAGCAATGGCGCGATTCTGTGCCGCTATGATGCCCAGCGGCACGCCAATGAGGATTGACAACCCAATGGACCACAGCGCGACCAGCAAAAAATCGTGCGTGTGGCCGCCAAAATCATTAAGCGGGTTATTGATATACGCCCAAATGAGGCTTATGAGATTCATGATATGTTCCCCTTATTGTGCCACGGCAACCGTGCGCCCACGGCTGAGCAGCCGCTGCACACCAAGCAACAGTGCGTCGGCGACGAGCGCGATGGCGGTGATCAAGAAAGCCGCCACCACGAGTTGCGCTGGATAATACGGCTGAAAGCCCTTGAAAATGAGCGAGCCGAGGTCGTTGTAACTCACCAGTGGGGCAATCGTCGCGAGCGCAATCGTCGAGACGGTCGCCACGCGCAAGCCCGCAATGATGACGGGGAGGGCCAACGGCAACGTCACCCTTACCAGCAATTGAATCTCGCTCATTCCCAGCCCACGCCCCACGTCTTGCAACACTGGATCGACCGCCCGCAGTGCCGCCACGAAGTTCCGAATCAGCACGATTTGGGAGTATAGGACGAGCGGGATGATGGCGGTTGTCTCGGTCAGTCCCGTGATAGGCACCAGCAGTGAGAACATCACGATGCTGGGAACGGTGTACAGCAGCCCTGCCACCGAGATGGCAGGGAGGTAGATGCGGGTGAACCGAATGATCAACAGTGCGATCGGGAATGCGATCAGGATCGAGATGAGCAGGCTCCAGCCTACCAGCGACATATGCGCGAGAAACAACCTGGGGATGCTGTCGTCGCGGCTGGCATCCCAGATATATTTGTTGTGGAGGTAGGTGTTGACCTGGCTCAGCAACTGCTGCAAGTCTTTTGGAGGCATACGAATCCCTCTCAGTGGCGCGCGGCCATGAGGTGTTGGCGTTGACTAGGCTTTGGCTGTGGCGGCCTGGGCGGTCTCGATGGGCGTGCGCAGTTGGCGATAGATGCTCGCCTGGGTGATCTGCCCGACGACCGTGCCATTCTCTTCGACGGCGAGCGCGGGTTGATTGGTCTGCACCAACTGCACCAGCGCTTGCAAGACCGGAGCACTGGCAGCGATGCGCATGCCGTCGGCATAGCCATTCGGTGGTTCCATCACGGTTGAGACGGGCACGTGCTCATAGAGGCTCACGACATTATCCGCACCCAGCAACCGCGCCACAAAGGGCGTCGCGGGGTGCAACAGCAGTTCCGTCGGCGGACCTGCCTGGATGATATGGCCATCCGACATCACCACGAGTTGATCGCCCAGTTTCAGGGCCTCTTGCACGTCGTGGGTGACGAAGATGATGGTCTTATGCACGTCGCGCTGGATGCGCCGCAGTTCGTCTTGTAAGCGTTCGCGGGTGATGGCGTCGAGGGCACCGAAGGGCTCATCCATCAGCAACAGCGCGGGGTCAGCGGCCAAAGCGCGGGCGAGGCCGACGCGCTGTTGCTGGCCACCAGAAAGCTGACGGGGGTAGCGGTTACGGTATTCTTTGGGTTCCAGCCCTACCAGGCTCAGCAGTTCGTCCACGCGTGGATCGACTTCCTGCTTTGATTTGCCTTCGATGCTGGGGACCACGCGCACATTCTCGGCGATGGTCATGTGAGGGAAGAGGCCGACCTGCTGGATGACGTAGCCGATGCTGCGACGCAGCGCGATCTGATCCTGGGCCGTGTTGGGGGAGCCATCGATGCGGATTTCGCCTGAGGTGGGTTCGATGAGGCGATTCACCATACGCAAGAGGGTGGTTTTGCCTGAGCCAGAGGTGCCCAGCAACATGCAAAGCGAGCCATCGGGAACGGTAAGATTGACAGTATCGACTGCCGCCTGGCTCGCGCCAGGAAAGCGCTTTGTCACTCCTACGAATTCAATCGTTGCCATGAAGATCCTCCCGGCAAGCACACCCGGCTTGCCGTCATTGACTCAATAGCGGTCAAACACCCAGTTGTGGGTGATGAGCGCGCAACGCTCCGCGCGAATGCGCCGTGTCGTCACGGGATGCGAACGATGCGCAATAGCCGCGCTGCGCCATCCAGCAAATGTTATCGAGTTGTGCGATGCTCCTAAAGCGTTCATTGTGCACCTCTCATTTCAACCATAACTTCACCTACCAGGGACTCTGAGTATTGTATCGCACGGCAGACCATCCAGGTCAAGGGCCTACCTGCCCTCTTGGTTGAACTCCAATGGACATTATGCACCATCTAGCGAAACTATACGCTAGGAATGGATGTTCTATCACAGGGAACCACGAATTCCGAGACATTGCCAGTGTGAGCTTGCATACAGGTGCAGTAGCGCTGTCGCCAAGATGCGGTTGCGCTCGGTGGCTATGCCCTGTATAAAACGCAGAGTGTCTAGCAAGCCGTCTCGTCGCACGTAACTCTTCCTATAAAATTGACATGGGGCGGTGTGGTGCCCATAATGAGCGAGAGATAGGCGCGGTGACGGCGAAAGGAATGAGAATGTTCATGGGGAGCGTGTTGAAGCGTGGCGGATGGTGGCAGGTGCGTCTGGTGTCGCTGCTGAGCCTGATGATGGTGACGCTGAGCCTTGCAAGCTGCAACGCGGGGACATCGACGGTGAGCAGCAGCGTGGTCCTCAACAGCGGACCCCCCGACCGCAGCGCGGGGGCTTTCACCACCTATCCCGTTTCTACCCTGGGTGGCAGCCCAGAAGCCATCGTGGTGGGGCCAGATGGCAATCTGTGGTTCACGGAACTCAATCGCGGTCGGGTCGGCTACCTCAACCCACAAGGGCAACCGTTGCGCGAATTCGCATTGCCCGATGTTACGGCGGCGTCATATGCCTTGACGGTGGGGCCAGATAAGAATCTCTGGTTCACCAATTCCAGCCTGGGGAAGATCGGTTTCGTGACAACCGCAGGGAAGTTTCGGCAATTCCCGCTCTCGTCGCCTTTTGCGCGGCCTGTTGGCATCGCGGCGGGGCCAGTCGCCGACAATGCGCTGTGGTTCACCGAAAGCGCCGCCAACATTGGTGGGCAGATCGTGCCCGCCATTGGGCGCATCACCACCAGCGGCACCATCACTGAATATCCGATTCGGAACCTCAGCGGGGGAGCCATGGCAACGCCTACCAGCGTCCCCCAGATGATTGTGCGGGGACCAGATGACAAAATGTGGTTCACGGATGCGGGCAACAACACCATATCCAGCATCACCATGGCGGGCAGCATCACGCAATATCCCATTCCCACGGCAAATAGTCGGCCTTTCAGCATCATTGCTGGCAAGGCGAACGACTTGTGGTTCACCGAGCAGAATGCCATTGGGCATTTCAGCATCGCCACTGGCACGATCACGGATGAATATCCCTTGCCAACGAGCGGCAGTGGTGTGCGGGGCCTAGCGTTGGGGCCAGATGGCAGCGTGTGGTGCTCTCAATTTCAATCCAACTCCCTCAGCAAGTTGCTGCTGCCCGCTGGATCTTTCACTACCTATCCGCTCGAAGGGAATGGCGAACGGCCCGACCAAATGGTGCTGGGGCCAGATGGGCTATTGTGGTTCACCGCCCCCGGCTCGAACAGTATCGATGCCTTTGCCCTGCCGTAGGGGTGCGAGATATAGGTGGTGTAACCATTCATGTCTATCGCTGGAAACCGACCCAAGATAATTACAGATGGATGACGAAGTCGCTGGGTGATTGCCTTAGTGGATGATTGGATGGGGCGTTAGCGATTGAGCGCCATGGACTCCATGCGGCCAACATGTGTTGAGGAGCTGGGTGTAAAGTGATGCGGCCCGTTCACCAATGCTTCATGATTTCCAGCCACGAACCTAGCGCCCCGATAAGATGTTGCAGCGAGCGACCGAGGCGGTCGAGCTCCCAGACGACGATCAGGTCGCTAAATCGTCTATTGGCGAGGGCATCCGCGCGCTGACGAAGCGCAATGTCGATGCTCCGCTCGTAGGCGGCTCGACCATCTCCGAAGAGAAGAAACGACCTGCATAAAGAAGAAAAAAAGCTCGGGATTTTTGCCCAATTAGTTGCCATTTCGGGCGAATTCTGCTACGATTTAGTCCAACCGCCTGATACTAATTTCCTCAGAGGCCGCGAGGCCTGGCTATTCCTGGGTTGGTGCGCCCGGGCGGATTCGAACCGCCGACCAACCGCTTAGAAGGCGGCTGCTCCTTCCACTGAGCTACGGGCGCAGGGTCATGTTTGGCGAATGGTACCCCTATTGTAGCATACACAACGGCGCTGGTGAAGAGTCCCACAAGCCATCTCAACCGGAGGATGGCGC
>JACDGC010000204.1 GCA_013815535.1 Ktedonobacterales bacterium | reverse complement strand
CGTCGAGAGTGGCCCAGTTCTGGTCTTTCGCGGCGAGGTCACCGAAGATATAGGCGTTCATCGGGTTACCGGAGCCTGCCCGCGTCCCAGTTCCGGCCTTTTCGTCCTTCTGGTACTTGCCGCTGAGGAATCCGCCGGCGAGCGGCGACCACGGCAACAGGCCGATGTTGTTGTGCAGGGCGGCTGGGACGATCTCGTACTCGATCTCGCGGGAGACGAGGCTGTACTGCGGCTGCGGCGTGACCGGCACCTGAAGGCCCAGCGCCTTCGCGGTGGACAGGGCGAGTTGCATCTGCCAGCCGGTGAAGTTGGACAGGCCGATGTAGGTGATCTTGCCAGCGTGTACGGCGTCGTCGAGGAAGCTCAGGGTGTCCCCGATGGGGGTCAGCGGGTCCCACCCGTGCAGTTGGTACAGGTCGACCTTGTCCCGTCCGAGCCGACGCAGCGACGCGTCCAGCGCACGGTCGAGATTGCGCCGGGAGGAGCCGTTCTCGTTGACGTCGGGGCCTGTTCCAAACCGGGCCTTGGTGGCCAGCACAACGCGCTCAGTCACCTCAGCGGGACGGCTGGCGAACCAGCGCCCGAGGAGTTCCTCGGAGGCGCCGCCACCGTACACGTTGGCGGTGTCGACGAGATTCCCATGGGCCTCGACGAACCGGTCCAGAATCGCGAACGCTTCGGCTTCGGCGGTCTCGGTGCCGAAGCCCATCGTGCCAAGCGCCAGGTTCGAGACGCTGACGCCGGTTCCAGGCAGGGTGCGGTACTTCATGATCGTGCTCCTTCGTTCGGGGGATACGGATCCTTAGGCTTGCGACGTGGGCATGGCCCACAGTTCGGCGATGGACGAGCGACGCGGGCGGGTCACCATGAAAGCGATGTTGTCGGCGATGTCTTCCGGGTGCAGCGGCTCCGGAATCCGCTGTGCGTCCGAGGCAGCGAGTTCGTCCTGCACGGCCTGACTGTTCTGGGACACCAGTTCGGTCGCTACAGCACCGGGTTCGAGCAAGCCGACCCGAACGTGCTTCTGCGTGATCTCTTGGCGCAGTGCTTCTGTGAAGCCTTGCACGCCGAACTTGGTCATGCTGTAGACCCCGAACTTCGGCCAGGCCTACCGTCCTGCAATCGAGGAGATATTCACAATGTCAGCCACCTCGCGCAACCCGTCCTTGGCTGCAGCGAGCAGGTGCGGCAGTGCGGCGTGGGTCATGTAAAGCAGGCCTTTCTGGTTCACCGCGATCATGCGTTCCCACTCCTCGACGTCCTGATCCATCACGGTGCCGAGCAGCATCAGGCCGGCGTTGTTGACGAGAATGTCAATCCGTCCGAAGTGTTCCACGACGGTCTGCACGGCCATCCCGGCCTGGCTACGGTCGGCAATGTCGGCGACTACCGCGATTGCGGAGCCGCCAGCACCCTGGATAGCGGTGACGAGCGTGTTGAGGCGGTCCTGGCGTCGAGCGATCACCGCAACGGACGCCCCGTGCTCGGCGAGTTTCTTGGCGGTGGCCTCACCGATACCGCTGCTCGCACCGGTGACAATCGCGACGGTTCCGGTCAATTGCGAATCCATGATGGGCATCCTTTCGGCTCAAGCGTGGTGGGCGAGCGACGTCGACAGGTCATGGTGGGCGTCAGCCTGGGCGAGCAGCAACTGGGCCTTCTGCTCCACCTCCGCCACCGCATCCGCACCAGCGGCCCACCGCAACGGCGGCTCGTCCTGACTCGCGAGCTGAACCAGCGCCTGGGCGAGCTTGGCAGGATCGCCGCTTTGTAAGCCGCTCATGCCCCTCCACGCCGTGATGGTCTGCTTGGTTTTCTCGGCATAGTCCGCAATCGTGGGCGTGGCATAGCTCGTCGACTCCGGCGTGAGCAACTCCGTGCGGAAGAAACCGGGCTCAACGAGCATCGTGCGGATGCCGAAAGGTGCGACCTCGGGGGTGAGCGACTCGATCCAGCCTTCGACGCCGAACTTTGCGGCGGCATAAGCCGAGATGAATTTGCCCCCACGAACGCCGGCAGTTGAGGAAATTTGGATGATGAGTCCCGCACGCTGGGCACGCATGATCGGGAGCACGGCGCGGGTCACGTTCATCGGGCCAAAGAGGGTGGTCTCGAGCTGCGCCCGGAAGTCCTGAGGAGTGATCTCCTCAAAGAACCCCGCATAGAAATTGCCTGCATTATTGACCAGCACGTCAATCCGCCCAAACCGCCTCACCGCAGCTTGGGTGGCGGTTTGCGCCTCAGCGGCACTGGTGACATCCAGTTTGACCACGAGGAGATCATCCGCTGCGCCAATGGCTTGCGCCACCGCGTCAGTATTCCGGCCCGTCGCGACCACCGCGTTCCCGGCGGCCAGTGCGGCCTTGGCCATGTCTACCCCCATGCCGCGACCGGCACCGGTGATCAACCAAACCTGCTTCGTTGTCATATGCGATCCTTAACGCGCCGACACCATGATGCGGCGCTTCGTTCATCGTACCTACCAGCGATCCGGCGGATAGCTCCTGAAATAATGGTCCAAGGGAGTGGGAAACGCCACCAGGGTTTCCGCCATCCACTTCTGATCATAGGCGTGATGAAGGAGGATATCGTATAATGATTATCCGGAATCCTAGCACTATTCTGCAAATCTTGGAGCGGGATGCGGCACGAACGCATGACGAGGCGACGATGAAGACGATGCAGGTCCAGCAGGCGGATGACGAGGTCCAGCGGGTGCACGCGAACTGTCACGAATTGGCCACGCGAATCGCAGGGGCCATCCGGGACGATGGAACGGCTGAGCCCATGAAAGGACTGCACCTCCAGCGGGCATCCTCCCCAGCAGGACCGATACACGGAATGATCGAGCCATCCCTGTGTGTGATTGCGCAAGGCAGCAAAGTGATCCTGCTGGGCAATACCCCTTACCGCTACGACCCGGCGCATTACCTGCTCGCCACGGCGGAGCTGCCCTGCATAGGGCAGATCAGTGACGCAACGCCGGAGCACCCCTATCTGAGCCTCCGCCTCCAACTTGACCCCACCTTGGTGGGTTCGGTCATGATCGAGGCCGGACACCTCGCACCGCAGACCCAGACCCTCGTGCGGGCCCTGGATGTGAGCGTGTTGGACGCGAGCCTGCTGGATGCCGTGGTACGATTCGTCCGGCTGCTGGACGCGCCGAGCGACGCGCGTTTCCTCGCACCGCTCATCACGCGGGAGATCATCTACCGGCTCCTCATCGGCGAGCAGAATGGCCGACTCCGTCAGATCGCAGCCATAAGTGGCGACTTTCACCGCATCGCCGAGGCCATTGAGCGCATCCGCCATGACTTCGACCAGCCGCTGCACATTGAGGACCTCGCGCGCGCGGTGAGCATGAGCGTCTCGAGCTTTCACCACCACTTCAAGGTGGTGACCGCGATGAGCCCTTTACAGTTCCAAAAACAGCTGCGGTTGCAGGAGGCACGCCGGTTGCTGCTCGGCGAGCATCTCGACGCAGCGAGCGCTGGTTACCGTGTCGGGTATGAGGATGCTTCGCACTTCACCCGCGAATATAAGCGGCTCTTCGGTGCCCCGCCGATGCACGATGTCGAACGGATGCGGGAAGCCGTCATGGCAGGGGCCAGCACGGAGGTGGTCCCCAAGAGGAGCGTCGACGAGATGATGTGATCGGGTTCCCTCCACGTGCGCAACGTTGACCGAGTGCTACGCCAACCCTGGCTATGACACACCGCCAATCAGACAGCGAAGTTCCTTCGCTGTTTTTTGCTTTCCGTACCAACTGCGCAGGAGAACCAGGAAGCGATGGCGAGGTGGAGGTAGGAGTAGAGTCTCGCGCAAGCGACGCTGCTTTAATGCAAGCGAAGATCCCATATCCCAAGGGAAACATGCGGAAGATGCATACTGTATGTGCCTTAATGACCGTTTTTTCACATATGGTTTGTATCGATCATATTTTGCCTATCACATGAACAATCTGTATACTGATTACGGCACATTTTGGGTTAAGAGGAAACAGAAAATCTATGGGCAAAGTTGTAGCCTATGTACGGGCCTCGACGGACAAACAGGACCTTTCGCACCAAAAACTCGAGATCTACGAATTTGCTCGGAAACAGAACCTCCACATCGAGACGTTCCTGGAGATTACCATCTCGTCGCGCAAAACAGCACAGCAACGACGCATTGACGAAATGCTCACCGTCCTCGAAAAGGACGACACCCTCATCGTGACCGAATTGTCTCGCCTGGGACGTAGTACGTTAGAAGTGATTGATCTGGTCAATACGCTTATCCACCGATCTATTCGCGTCATCTGTCTCAAACAAGGACTGGATCTCCATCAGCACGATATGCAGTCCAAAATTGTTGTGACCCTCTTCTCCCTCTTTGGCGAACTGGAGCGGGATCTTCTCAGTTCGCGCACCAAAGAGGCCCTTGCGGCGAAGAAGCGGCAAGGCATCACGCTGGGCAAACCGAAGGGCACCATTCAGAAAAGTAAGTTTGATGCCGATCGCGACCGGATTCAAGAATTGCTCCAACTGGGGCTCTCAATTCGCAAAATTGCCCACCTCCTTGGCTATTCCAATCATTTGGCCCTCAATACCTACATTAAGAAGCGGCACCTACGCGGATTGGGGGCATAAACAGTGCATTTTTGCTTACTTTGCGGTTCGTGACAGCTTCCCTCCCTTTAGGCCTATATGTGGGAACAACGCCCACCGTTGCTCCCTGCGCAATTTGCGGACAAAGCTGATATATCGCGACAAATGCTCTCACGCGTCCTCAATCAAGATACTGCCCCAGAACCGGCGGCTTTGCTTCGGATGGCACGGCTCCTCCACCTGCCTGCGCAGCACTTGTTCCTCGCAGCAGGTTATACCAGCGCCGACGACCCGATCTACACGGAGGAAGAAGCCTGGGAGGTCGTGTTCATAAGCGTATAAGAGGCGTTCGCTCACGACGAGGAGATACGAACTACCCTTGTTGAGCAACTTGGGCGGGCACGCAGCTCCCGATTGCAGCCATTACCCGATGCCGAAGGTGAAGTACCATCTGATGATTCATCCCCAACGCTGGTATCTCAAGGCGATTCACTGGTGAAAAGAGAACTATACACATCCGCTCTTCTGAGTCACTCCTTGGCTAGTGAAATAGGGAAGTGTTCGTCAAAATAAAGCGAGAGCGTGTTAGCGACTCGATATCGACATCCATTGATGGAACAAGAGTGCGGTAAACGCAACGCCATGCATCCTCTCTTCACCGCTATTTCTTGCCGCGTTGAAGATATATCATTGCTTATTCCGACTTTTCGTTCCGATCCTCCCAAGACCCCAACATCAACGATGCCTGTACCTATGGCATAACTTTGGTGAGAGAAGCGTTACGGCGTTCCATCACTTGGGGGGCGCATGCATTACTTCGGTACACGAAAGAGAGGTCTCAATCATGCAAGCAGTTCAATCTACCCCGAACATCGCTAAAACCTATGCCCGTTCGCTGGGCGGCGTATTGACGCTCGTGGGAGTCTTGGGATTTATCCCAGGTATCACTTCCAACGCGCCCGATGGTCACCTGCTAGGCATTTTTGCCGTCAATCCCACCCACAACATCATCCATCTGCTCACCGGAATCGTGGGCTTGGTTGCTGGCTTCGCCGCGGATGGGGTGTATGCACGCTGGTTTGCCCTGGCCTTTGGCGTAGTGTATGCCCTCGTGACCGTGATTGGGTTCATCCAGGGCACAACCGTCTTGGGATTGATTCCCACCAACTTGGCGGACAATCTCTTGCACGTCCTGATCACCGTCGCTTCCCTGGCCGTCTATTTCACGACGAATGATCAAGGGACACCAGCTACAACCACTCCGGTACGCTAAAGGTGCCCACGCGCCCCGTTTGATGTTCTCGACGTCGTTTTGTAGTGGATGAGGATCCCATGTCGCACATTGAGCCGCCGCCTATTCATCAGCAGACCTTCCAGCGCACGACGCGTTCTGATCGGATTGCGCGTAATAGGTATTGGTGGTGCATCCGTCCTGGTCTTTGTGCTGCTGGCATGGGATCACCTTGGCATGGGAGCATTGCTTGTACCCCCCAGCGGAATGGCGACACCGCAGGCCATCTCGCTGGGGAACTATCAGGTGAGCTATCGCACCCAACCACGGCAGTTGATCGTCTATGGCACCAATGATGTGGCCCTCATGGTGCGCGATGCTGCCGGAAATCCTCTCATGGATGGAACGATCATCGTCCATCCGAGGATGGTCACGATGGCGATGTTTGCCCCTGATGCGCGCGCTGTTGTCACGTCAGATGCCCAATACCACGCACACATAGTTTTCCCCATGGCAGGGGAATGGCATCTGACGATCGAACTGCGACGCCCTGGTCTGGCCGCTCTGCAAGCGGTGATTCCGGTGAGCGTTCACTGGCGCTAACGCGCGAGCTATGGCGCTCTCGTCCCCCTGCTTCATGCGGCTACAGCCCGGTAGCCGCACCAGTGTTAGCGGTCGACCTCACCCAGCACCAGATCGATGCTGCCCAGGATGGCGACGACATCGCCCATTTTGTGGCCGCGCAACAGGTCGGGCAAGATAAAGAGATTCGAGAACGAGGCCCCCCGGATCTTCGCCCGCCAGGGATATTCTGACCCGTCACTGACCAGATAGATGCCAAACTCGCCTTTGCTGCCCTCCACCGCGAAGTACGTTTCGCCGCGTGGTGGCCGCAGCGCGATGGGCGAGCGGGTCGATGTATTCGCTAGTCAAAATGAGCAGCAGAAGCCTCCAAAACGCTGCTGAAGAAATAGCAGCACCGCGCCAGAAAGTGTTACTCAAAC
>JACDGC010000003.1 GCA_013815535.1 Ktedonobacterales bacterium | reverse complement strand
CTGATAGCGAGGTACCGGCGTGGGTGGCGCGCGAGCCAGTGGCAGAGATGGTGCCAGGCGGCCAGGTCATCGAGCGCCGGATCTGGCGGTGATGTGTGGGTCTGGGCGGCTGTGCGCGCGCGCAGGATCTCTTGGCGCGCCTCCGTGACCCATGGCTCTTCATCGGTCATTGTGGGCCTTTCTTTGGATAGGGTGTTCCTATAAGGGCGAGGACCATGGGGCAATCACCGCGATCCCGGTAAATGGCTCAGGTGGGGGCGGAGGCGCGGTAGATGGCGGCTCTAGGCCGCAGGTCTCGATGAGCAGATCGCGGGCCAGGGCGCGTGCCTCCTCCAGGGTCAGGACGGTATTCAGGGTGAACCGCCCAGGGATCTGCCACTGCATGCTGATCATTTCCTCTTGGCGGCGGACCCGCACGGGGAGCGTTGCGGGCAGCGGGGCGGTGACGACGGGCGGCGCAGTGGCCGGCAAGGTGGTCAACATCTCTGGGCCGTGGCCGGTGACAAGGATCAGGGGGGCACTGAGCAAGGCCTCCATATTCGGCAGACGAGGCTGGCTCCACAGGGGCAGGTCGGGCCAGGTGTCGGGCCGATGACAGGCGCGATGGCACGGCCAGGCGCAACGGGGATCCCACATGGCGGGATGGGTCAGCTCGACGACGTGCTCGATCAGCGTGTCTCCAGTGAGCCGTTCGCCGCAGCGCCGACAGCGTTCGCCGTCGGCGGCGCTGATAGTGGCGGGATAGGGAATCAATTGGCGTTGCGCGTTGCACCAGCGATGCGTCACGCGCAAATTGGTCTCATGGTTGGGTCCCCGTAAGCTGTGCGGCACCACGTGATCGACATTCAAAGCCCACTGGTCATCGGTATCGCGCTGGCCAGGGAGGCCGCAGAGCGTGCAGGTGAGGCCATCGCGGCCATAGACCTGGCTGAGGGTGGCCGTCGCCGGGGGTTTGCGTTGCCCGGTGCCCAAGCACCAGGCCCCAGTGAGGTGAAATGGGACGGTGAGGCGCACGAAGCGCGTAAGAAAGTGCTGGGCATAGGCGTCGGCGAGGGGCGAGCTGGGGACATAGGGGGTGACCATTGAGAAGAATCCTTCCTTCACGTGCAGCGCTGTGTGCGCCTAGCATAGCAGCGTTGTCAATCCCCCGGAGCAGACTCGTGCCGCACCAGGGGGTGCCTGATCGCGGCACCCTGTGGCAGTTCGCGCTGGACGCCGCACTGCCGCAGGCGCGATGCCCCTAGTTTGGGGGCCACCAGCAGTGTTCCGTTTCCATGCGCGCCAGCCGCATGCCGTTGGCCAGAGGGAGAATGAGGGATGGAGCGGCGACCGGATCGATGTGCTTCACCGCGAGGGTGCGTGTCGTTTTGAGAGTGCGGGAATACCCGTAGCCTTCGAGATCCTTGCGGATGACGGGGTACAGGTGAACGGCGAAGAACACCCCATAGCGATTGAGCGTATAGATGCGGCCATAGGTGGACTGGTGGCAGCGCAGCACCTCGAGCGGGATGCGGACCTCGCCATTAACGCGGGCGTTGATCTCCTCATCGGTGCCGCTCAGACCCAGGCGTGCCAGGGACCACACCCAAAGGACGGCGAAGTGGTGCCGATTGTAATCCAGGGTGCGGCGTTCCCATTCACGGGAGTCGATGGGTGAAACCTGACACTCGACGACGAGGCGCTGCGGGGGGACGACGACATCGGCGCGGTGGCCGGGGACGAGGGGCACCTCAACCTGGGTCTGCGCCTGGCCGAAGAAGTTGCGCATGTCCTGTTTCATGGTGAGATGCAGTTGGGTTTCGCCCGCGAGATCGCACTTGGGGGGCCGAGCGAGATGCGCGAAGTGCCTGCGGACGACGGGGCCCTCTTTGACGAGGACATTGGCCCCACATTCGGGGCAGCGATAATAGGTGTCATAGTCGGCAGCGCTGGCCTCAATGCGCTGCCCGTCACGAGTGTGGGCGACAAACATAGCAGATCCTCCCCCGACGACGCAGAATGTTGCGCAATCATTCTGCGGATGGAGAGGGAAAGTGGCAGCATCAGCGGCAGAAGCTCCTATTGTTCTCCCACTGATGCTGCCATATGCCAGATGGCGCTTTTCCGTTATCTGGCATATAGTTGCGAATATAGTTATTTTGTCCTAATTTATTAGGAGGATTTGTCCAACGTGGCTTTTGCCTGTTACTATGCTAGCAGTGAACGTCTTATGTAGCGCGTTGTGCCACGGTTCAGTGGCCTAGTGTCTCAAGCATTGGAGGCTGGCGTGTTTAAGCGACTCTTTGGTGGGGATGAGAAAGAGAAGATCGCATCTCCTCATCCGACAAGTCTGAGCGAATATTGGGAATGGCTTCAACGACTGCCCGATGATGAGATTATCGGCAAGCCGAATGATCTCACCAACAATCCCATCGTCACCTGGAAGAAAGCGTCTTTATATGCTTACCACGGTCAAAGTAATATCAGTAACATCCGCGTTGAGCGTGGCAAGATTACTTGGGAACGCTGGAATGGTGCCGCAGGAACTTGGATGACAATCAACCAAGATGCCGAACCGTGGATGGGGAAAGTTTTGACCCTTGCGGCAAAGCAGCAAGGGGTGGTAAAGGCTGGCAAGGCCCGAGAAGATTGCGAGTCTATCATGGCTGAAATTGCTGCTGTGTCGCAACAATTTCAAGCCGTCGCTATACAAAGTCAAGATGATGCGCTTCTCGCGTCGCCACCGCTCCCTGGGGTAAAGCGTCAGGAACAACCTGTAGAAAAGCTCAGGCTCTCGTGCTGGTACTGTCATAGAGCGCTTCCTAATAATGCTCCCCGTACAGTGAAAGACATCCTTGAGCAGCGACTCGGTACTGAGAGCAGTTCAACTTCTACGGCTCGCATTATTACTTTCACTTGTCCCCAGTGCCACCACGAGAATGTGCAGCAGATGGATGTCAATGGCGTGGTGACGGTACGCGACACCACGGATAGTCAGCCAACAGCATAGCGTCTTCATCGCGCTAGCCGCCTCCCCCCACGCTTTCCAGCCCATTCAGCGCCATAATGTGGCCTCACATGAGGGATGGTGAACTGCGCTTATGCCTTTTGGTGCAGGTTAAGATAGCGGTAGAGAGTGGTCCGTCCGATGCCCAGCGTGGCGCAAATCTCGGTGATCCCCGTCCCGCCCTGGTGGAGCTGCTGGGCCATCTGGGCTTTTTTTGGGGTGAGTTTGGGGGGGCGACCTCCCTGACGGCCACGGGCGCGCGCCGCCGCAAGGCCCGCGTGAGTGCGTTCGCGGATGAGGTCGCGCTCGAACTCGGCCAGCGCGCCGAAGACATGGAAGATGAGCTTGCCGCCCGGCGAGGTGGTGTCGATGCCCTCCGTGAGGGAGCGAAAGCCGATCCCCCGGCATTCCAAATGTGCGACCGTCTCGATGAGGTGTTGCAGTGACCGCCCCAGCCGGTCGAGTTTCCAGACGACAAGGCTATCGCCAGCACGGGCATACGCGATGGCCGCCGCCAGACCGGGACGGTCGGCTTTCGCGCCGCTGATGACATCCGAGTAAAATTCCTGGCACCCTGCCGTGCGCAGTTGGTCGAGCTGGAGATCGAGCGATTGGTCGGTGGTCGAGACGCGGGCATACCCAATATCCATCATATCCCTCCTGATTGGTCCTGCTATTGTACCAGAACTCATAGAGATGGGCAACTTTCGGGATGTTGATAAGGGAATGGGTAGGGGAACGGATAAAGGGGCGCTCAGCCCAGGCGAGTGATATCACCGTCTGGTCGTTCGGAAAAGGAACGTTTCTGGTACAGAAGCGAGGAGTGAAATAGCAGCCCTCAACGTATTGGCTCATTCTTATACTAGTTGTGGGGTAGCGTCATTCCACCCCAGATAGGTACTGATATGGCAACTTCTGTTGAAAACGCCACCGTTGAGCTAGTCGGCCATCGCGTTGTCGTCACCCTGACACCAACGACAAATCAGGTAGAAGCGGGGGCGGTACACCAATTTGATCCCTCGACCCTTTTCGAGGGAACTGTCTTAGCAAAGGACCAGACCGGATTGCAGATGGTCGGCAAAAACGATCCGTCGCAATTTTTCATCCCCTGGACGTCGATTCGTATGATGTGCATGAAAGCGGGGGATGAAAACTAAAGCGCTTCGCGCTTACGGTCGTGTTTTCTGTGCAAGAGGGAAATGGTGACGTTGGGGTTGCTGATGAACCTCTTGCACATATGAATGAGGTGCTGCCCTTATTATAGTGCTAGATTGCTTCATTGTAGCAATCAATCAATAATATATCAAGGATGTTGTGTTTGCCAACCAAGCTGATTTTCTATTTGAACAAATCGATGAAGCAGCGCTCGCTCAGTTTCAATAGGAGCGTCTTTGCCCGCATGAGTGCCCAAGGAATCACCGTTCGCGTTCAAACATTACCATCCCCGATCACTGCGAAGGAGCCACGCTCGTTGATGTCAAGTCAATGCCACTCGCCAGCGCGGCAAAATCGCTTGGTCAAGCCGCTGAATAGGCGGCCAGATGGTTAGGACACACATCACTCATTTTTTCCGCTCCATTGTGTGAAGGTCATACTAGTCTCGGTCGCATTGTTTTTCTTGATGAGTGAAGGTCTCTTTGTCCGATAGTTCTCGCATTGCGTTGATCAGACTAGTTTGTTCGTCCCTCATCGCGTTCTTTTCTATTGTCTGTAATAAAGCGGCAGCGCTGCAAAAATAGCTGCACAAATGAGACCGTAAAACGAATGAAAAAATGCCGTTTTTTTCGCAGATGATGGGGGCCTTTGAGACGAGGATGGCCCTGGCTTCGAGCAGTGTTCCATTTTTGGGAATTTCGCGACGAAAAATGCCGGGAATTTCGCCCTCGAAAAATACACATCTTGCGCGCAGCAATTTGCAAAAAAAGTGACGGCATAAAACGCCTCTTGCTGATCTAGAAAATGCACGAGTGTGTGAGTACGAAATATGGGTTTTGGATGCCACCAGTTCAGCAGAAAAAACTGCTGCTTTGTGTGTTTTATAAAGACCGTCGCGCCTGTAGCAGTGCGGCGTATCGTGATGGTCCTAGGACTTTGAGTTAAAACATACACACGTGCGGCCGTCGTGATGCTATAATCACCATGTAATCATTCAAGAACGGGGAGTTCTTGAAGGGCACCTGATCAAGAGAACCATTCCTGTATCTGGCTTTCTGTGACAACAACATTGCCGCGACGGGTCGGATACAGAGCGGGCAAACAAAGAGATCAGTAGGAGGGCCCTCCTACTGATCTCAGGACGCGATGCGACGATTAATGGCGATGAGCCATTAGCGTAGTGGCCACTTGGATGAGTCCGGGTAGTAGTCTTGCGAGGATCCCTACCCAAAACCTAACCATGTGGCGAGTTTTTTTCGACATCGAATCTCCTTTCGGAGCAACGACGCCAGGGACAAAGCTAGCTTGGTCTCTGGCGCTTCCTGTTACTCAAAAATCGTATCAGGCTACCAGAAGCCAATTAGGAGTATACAACGTCGTTTTAGGGAAACCAGCAGAGATAACCCAAATGGTTGATCAACACTTCCCCGTTTGGATAAGCTGGCTCATGAGAGCAGCGTGTGCGATGGTCGAGCACCAGCAAACACGAGCAGCAGCGGATGTCCGTTACCGACGGCAACTCACGTTCCTCAGATGCCTCTTAAGGGTGGCGCGGCGGGACAATCCCACCGGATTGCACCTCGATTTGGCCGATCATAGCACGCACGGTAGCGGACGTCTGCGCATCAACTCCCAGAACTTCGATGTGTGCATCAGGTGGGATCACATGCAATGGCGTGTAATCCACCCGCACGTTGGCCTGCGGGAAGGTCATTTGGACATTGCGCTCCATAATGATGCACCATTGCACGCGTAACCATGTCATTTCTTGCTCCCCCACGTTGCCAAGGCGCGGATCAATCTCGGTCCCGTAGTGTAATTTGATTTCGGTCATGAATGTCTCCTTTTTTGTTTGTCTCTCCTGCGGTCATGCTTCGCGCAGATTCTTCGATGGGAATCGGCTCCCACTGCTGGTCGTCGGGCTGATGAGGGGTCATGATTACCTGTGCCGCCTCTATGGTGCTGACGTCCGCCGAGACGGGAATAGCGGTACCGATAACGACCGTGACGTGATAGCCAACCTGGCCAGGGGCAAACCCTTTCTTGCGGGCGAAGCGCCCACGCGGACGTTGGGTTGAGCCGCGGATGAAGTAGACCTCGAAATAGCGGTCCCGTGGCGTTGGATACCCCGGTGCCTCGCCTTGCATGACATTGCCATCGCCAGCTTGGAGCGCCTCTTGGAGGGTCATAGCAATCTCCCTGTCTGCGTGTTCTCGATGGCAAAACCCCACGTTTTGCCACAGATAGAGGCGCACCAACGCGGGGTCATTCTCCACGATGCTGTGCCGTTACGTCGCTGTTTCGCTTTCGGCTGGAGTTGGCTGGGCGGCGGCGAAACCACCGTATTTGGGACGCTGCCTGGTTTATTTGTTGTGCGTCAGTTGCCGAGAAAAGGGGCCAGTGGTGGCTGCCACGCGCTTCCCTGAGAAACCTGGGGAGCGCGCGAGCATGGATCTCCCCACGCTCTTGCGGGGAACTACTTGTCATTTGGGGGGTAATTGCCCGTCCTGGCGTTGTCCCGCCAGTCATCCGTGCCATGGCACTCGTCGACCAGATACCTATCATTCCATGATATCTAGCTTGCAGTGCTCGTACTACGCGGGTCTGGCGAGAGCTGCGCCATTGATGAAAGCGACAGCGACCGCCTGGTGGGCGATGTGCTGTCCTATCCCGCCGAGGCTCTGTCTGCCATTCCCAGCTCCCTCGCGTTCCCGTGCCTGCGGCAACGCGAGCAGGAGTGGTCACGGTCACGATGAGCAGATGGACGAAGCCGCTATTCCGTATAGGGCGTGCAACAGTGACCAGGTTTCACATGGGCTTTGATGGCGATGCGTTCCGCCGCGTCGCGGACGCGGGAGAGGGACGTCGCACAGATTTTCACGTGCGTCTCGGTCAAAAAGGTCGCGCTCTCATCGCTCCACGTCTTCTCCAACTCACGGCAATCGGCATGGTGGACGATGAAGCCACTCCGGTCGCCGTTGGCGACGTAGCCGTCGGCTCGATGCGCGGTGCGCCAGTCGGTGTAACCGGGGTCGTCATGGGAAAAGATGATGGGGACCTCATCGGCAACGTGTGGGGGAGGGAGCGCGACCGGCTCCGTGGGTGGCAGTAGGTCGTGGGGCACGCCGAGGTGCTGGAACAGGGCGACGAGATCGGTCTGATGGCGTTGTTCCAGGGCGCGTAACGCGGCCTGGCGTTGCATCTCCAAATCGCGCAGGCCCACGACGAGTTGCTCGAAGGCCGCCCGCAGCGTCACCACCTGGTCCGCCGCTGGATCGCCACGCTGGATCAACCGCCCATTCGCGAGGAAGGCAGCTCCCCCGCGCGCCAGGGCATGGGACTGGCGCTGGTCGAGCGCGGTGACGCACGGGGTACAGACGTTGCTGGCATCCATCACGGGGGTGAGGAGACGCCGTTGGTAGTACAACTCGCTCTCAAAGCCTTTGCACAGGGGAGCAATCGGTCCCTTCCACCCCTGCGTGATATGCACGACATTGGCATAGTGCGTCGTGTCGTCGGGATCGGCGGGGACGATGAAGGTCTTGGGAGCGATGGTGAACCACGTGTAGTGGTCGCTGGCCAGATACAACAGTCGCTGGCCCTGGCTGGGTGATGGCTGCATCATGCAGATCCTCCTCGTAAGCGATGAGAGCGACGCGAGCGAATGAAGCAGAACCATATCATGCCCATCGTGATGTGGTTCTGCTTCATTCACCTCTGCTGTTTTTTTGCCGACCCAGGTAGCGCAGCGCTTCAACGAGTTCCGGGGTCTGTTCCTCGTTGCGGCGCGTGAGGCGATAGGTGCGCCAGACGTTGGGGATGAAGATCGCCATAATAATGGCTTGGATGACGACAAAGAGACCGACGAGCATCCAATAAGCGAGACTATCAATCGGGGCGGCTGGGGGAAGCGTATGCCCACGGCTGTCGGTGGTGTGGCTGATGACGGATGCGAAGAGCATGCCGAGGACAACGTTGATGCCAAGTAAGACGACCGCAACGATATTTTGGGTCATGACGCGGCGCGAGTTTAAGGAGGCAAGTGGTACTTTGTCTTCATTTTTCGTTGAACTCAGACTGCTTTCCAAGGAGAACCATGCTGCCCCCGCTCCGGCCAGCACCATGAAGGAAATGCCGACCAGTGCGCCGAGAAGAAGGTGAATCGTATCCATGTGGGTTCCTTTGCCTGAACGGCGTGGGGGTGTATCGTTGGTGCGTGTTCCGCGAGTGCGGACAGCGCAAAGTGGCCATCTCCAAAGGATTCAGGATTACCCCGCATAATTTGCCAGGCTGCTTTAGCGAATTACCACCGATGGTTCCACTTGGTGGACGGTGTTTGCCTGGATCAGCAGAGGGGCGCTTTCCGTGATGGACCGGTGCTGATGACATCGGCCCTCCTACTCGTCGGCGGCCGATACAATCTGCGCGGCAAGGTGATGTAAGCTACGCCGAACTCGCTGCTCCTGTTCCACTTCACGCTGAGCAAGCTGTTTCATCCCCTTTTCCGCCGTCGCGACCCGTTTGGTCAGCGCCATAAAGGTCGGCTCGATGACCCGATTCTGGAGGTGCACGATGCGTTGATCGACGTAGGCTTGGAGCGCGACGGCGTACGCGCCAAACACGGTCGCGGAAGCCACACTGAAGATGGTGACCGCTAGGCTGAGATCAAGCATGAACGATTCCTTTCTGTGCTGAGGAACGCGCCGATGCTTGCGTCATCAGAGGAAGGGGACAACCTCAGCAGTAGACAGGGCGCTTCCCTGCTCATACGGTGCAGTATAGCAGAGGCAGCGAACGCCTACCAGGGAAAGTGCGACCCTTTCCTTTGCGGTCGTCCGCCAGATGAAGGTGTACCCGTGGGACGGCACATCACGAGAGGATGCCCACGAGGCTGAGTTCGCGAGGGGCCACAAGGGGAGGGCGAGCCTGCCCCATGATTCCGCCCCTCGTCAGGCACGCTCGGCAGGTTCAGCGACGATGACCCATTGGGGGGCTGCGCTCGCCGGGTCTGCTGAGGTGATGTGGTAGCCAACGTCAGCCAGGAGCGTCTGGTAGGCGGCCAAGGACCGCTCCCCGGTGCCAAAGAGCGAGTGCATGATGAAGTTCATCGCGGCGGTCGATGGTGGGGGCGCACCGGCGTTGGGCAACACCTGCTCGAACAGGAGTATGCCGTGTGGCTGCTGCGCGGCACACTGTGCGAGCACCTGGTGCGCCTGGGCATCGTCGAAATCGTGCAGCACCTGCGATAGGAGGAAGACATCGCCTGACGGCACCTGCTCGAACATGGTGCCCCCTGCTACCTGGCAGCGCTCGGTCAGGCCCGCGTTGGCCAGTGCTTGGCGTGCGCTGGCAAGATTGGGGGGCATATCGTAGATGATGCCATGCAGGGTGGGGACGGCGTGCAGCAGCGCGATCATATTCACCGCCGACGCCCCCCCGATATCGACCAAGACGGGATGGGTGAGGCCCGCGGTCAGGCGGGCAAGGAGCGGCGCCGCGACGCTGGCGAGCGGAGCGGCGACCGCACTGCTGGCGGTTGTCATGAAGTGCTGAAACTGGGCACCCGTCGCCGGATGACCCCCCATGTAGCCATAGAAGGGTGCCCCCTGGGCGACCTCATAGGGCACTTTATCGGCGTCCAGCGCGGCGGGAATCGCTAGCCAGGTGGGCAGCATCTGGGATCCCGCCAGGGCCACCTCATCGTGTAGGCGTCCCCCTGGCACCAGGGCCTCCCCTCGTGCGGTGAGACGGTAGCTGCCCTCCGTGTCGGTCACGATGCCAAAGGCGACGAGGGCATCCAGCAGCGCCTGAAGCATCCCTTGATTGCGAAAGGTGGGCTCGGCGCTGAGGGTGCTGCGCGTTGCTGGGGACCGCTGCTGGATATGAGCGAGCAGCCCGGAATTGACGGCACTGATGAGGACGAGCGGGTAAAGCAAGGTTCTGGTGAAATCATAGGGGTGCTCGAAATGCCAGGGATCAGCGGGTGCTGGGGCGGATGGGGCCACCGCGACCGGGCTGCTGGCCGGGCGACGGCGACGGAAGAATGCCATGCGAGTGCGCCTTTCTTAGGCCGCGACGAGCGCGGGAACGGGCAGCGTGAGCAGAAAGGTTGATCCCTCGCCCTCGATGCCGGAGCTTTCCACCGTGATGGTGCCCTCCATGGCCTGGGCATACGCTCGGCACAGCGCCAGGCCCAACCCATTGCCGTTGACGGGGGAGGCGATATCGCGAGGGAGGCGCACGAAGTTGTTGAAGAGCAGCGGAATGTGGTGAGGAGGAATCCCTAAGCCATAGTCGCGCACCCGAATCTCCGCCATCGGCTGGTCTTTCTCCGTGGTGCGCACCGACGCGGTGACGTCGATCGCCGTGCCGGGGGCAGAATATTTGACCGCGTTGGAGAAGAGGTTGCTGAAGATCTGGAAGAGCATCGTAGGGTCGCCCCAGATCGTGAACTGGGGCGGTATCAGCAGATGCAGGGCGCGCTCATCGAGTACGCCATTGGTCGGTGCCAGTTCCTGCGCTGCCTGGCGCACGATCTCGGCGACCGGTACTGTGACGTGTTGAGCTTGCAAAGCGGCCTGCTGCGCCGCGGTACTCATGTCCAGCGTGTCCGTCACCAGGGTCTGCAGTCGTCCGAGCGCCTGCTGCGCGTTCTGCAGCAGGCGTAAGCGCTCGCCCTGGTCGAGGTGGTCCCCGGTGGCCTCGAGGACATCGATAAAGGTGATGGCCGCCATGATAGGGTTGCGCAGCTCGTGGTTGATGCTACTGATGAACTGGTTCTTCAACTCGTCAAGCTGTCGTGCCCGTTCAACGGCGATCTGCATGTCGGCCACCCGACGCGCATTGCGCACGACACTCGACGACCAGTAGTAAAAGATCGCGACTGCCGCTTGACTCATGGCCAGCGCCAGGATGAGCGTGAGGACCCGTTCGCTGGTAAAGCCCTCGAACCCAAAGGCGGCCGGCATGAAGAGCAACACAACGACCTCGACGAGGTTGAGACCGATCAATGATATGATGAGCGACCCGGTCCCCTGGAAGAGGCTGCCGGCCAGCAGGATCAGGTTGATCATCGAGGCCAGCAGGATCAGCACGAAACCATCGACGCCGACACAATAGGCGTAGGCCAGCACGATGGCGGAGACCATGATCTGCATGAACACCGCGTGGAATCCGGCGGCGCTGTAGACGCGCACACGCTGGGTGAACCAGGGCAGGCGGCAGATGAGGGGGCCAATGCCGACGCCGACGATCACCAGGAACGTGCCGTAGATGATATGCTCGAAGGTGCCCTGGCGACCAGGCAGAAAGTGGATGACGCCCGCGCGGCTGAAGAGCAGGAGCACGACATTCATGACCGTGCTCACGGCGGCGTTCTGAATGCTGAGGAGATCGACCGCGCGGCGCATGCGTTCCAGTTCCAGTCGATCGTAGATGAAGCGCTCGTCGTCCGTGATGAAGGTGGGGGCCACGCTACTCTCCTTCCGCTAAAGCCCGCATCCGGGCCAGCCGGTCTGCTTCGGTAAGCGCCATAACCTCATCAATGATGGCGAAGAGATGAGCGGGCCGCTGGGGTTTGATAAGATACCGGTCGGCACCCGTGAGATTGCCCTTGAGGATATCGTCATCCTGCTGCATGGCGCTCAAGATGACGACAGGAATATGGGTCATACGGGGATCGCCGCGCAGAGCGAGCAGGAATTGCAGCCCATCCAAGTGGGGCATGCGCACATCGACGATGATGCAATCAGGGCCGAACGTTTCAACCTGTTCGAGCCCTTCGATGCCATCGCGCGCGCCGAACACCTCATACTGCGACATCGCCCGAAACGCCGTCATAAGACCGTCCAGCACCAAGGGGTCATCGTCGATAAGCAGAATTCGCTGGGGCATCATGCACTCCTTTGATCACCGGGAGGTCACTCCCTGAACGTATGGTATCACGCAAAGCCATCAAAAAAACCAGGGAAGGATGCGGCCATCACATAGCGCGCGCCTCGTTCTCCACTCGCTGCTGGCGAGGTTGCCGCGGAGGTCTTTTGGCGTTCACGGTGGGACGGCTAGGCGAGAGCGGAGGACTGCCGCTGTGGCCATGGTGCGAAGTGGCGCGCCAGCTCGGGATGGAAACCAACAAAGATGAGCGGAATCATGGGTGCCTCCTGGCAAGAGAGACATGCGCGACTTGAAACATCGCGTCACTGGGCAAGGCACGGGGAGCACCCTGTTTGGGCTAGGGCACCTGTGCCTCTTTAAGTATACGTATCAAGGACCGATATTTCAAGGGTATCGATAATTTCGATAGAGAAAAGATAGCATAAAAAGCGAGATATTGGGTCAACAGGTGCCCATGATGCGCATCGTGGGACCTGTACCGCCGAATCACCGCTTGCCGCGCCGCGCCGAGATAGCGGATAATGCCAGGCGAGGTACGAGATGCGATGGAACAGCGGTGGCTCAGCGTTGCAGAGGCAGCCCGTCTGACCCGGAAAAGCCCCCAGACGATCAGAAAGTGGATCGCCACGGGTGAGGTGACTGCTCGCAAAGAAGGGAACCGTTGGCGGGTGGATGCCGGAAGCGTCATCGCCGCAGCGGGGATCGTACCACCAATGCACGACTCGGATGATCTGCGTGCCCAGTTCGAGACGTTGCAGCGTCTCGTGACCGAAGTGGCAGCGGAGAATGCCCGTTTACGGGGTCTCGTGCGCCAGCAGGGCGCGGACCTGGCGCGCATCAAGCGGCGCATCCGGCTCTACGATGACGATTTTACGTCGATCGTCGGCATCGCCCGCTATCTCGAACGGCATGGATTTGCGATGGCAACCGTGCTCAAGTGGGGCAAAACGGACCGGGCGCGTTTCCCGCTCGGACAGAGCGGCACGGTGATCCTCACCTACGGCCTGCAACGGCGCGTCGAAGCGGGTCATCGGCGCGGCGACTATGATCCCCATCAATGTGAAGAGGCGCGGTGCGATTGTCATACGTACCAGCCGCCCCTGCCGCCCGCCCCGAACGCGAGCGGCTAACGGTTTTAGACCGCTGGAGGGGCCAGCTTCTTTGCCTGTTGCAACCGCTTCGTCGTGGTAGTGGTGGCGAGGACGGCCATCCCTTTGATGGCTGGTTCGTAAATGCCGAACCCCTCAATGATCAGCACGTCGTCGGGCTGCTGGATGGCCTCGGCGACCTTGCGCCATTGTTTCAGGGCAATGTAGACGAGCACCTGCGTCTGGGTTTGTTCGGGGATGGGCAGCCCACGCGGCAGTTCGGGAATTTTTTGGGTGGGCATGCTGGTCATCACGAATTGATCTTTCTCGACAATGGCACCGGGTCGTCCGACCAGGGTGACTTTCATGGTAGTGCTTCCTCCGTTTTGCTGGAGAGCGGCGTCGATGAGCGCCTGTCGTTCGGTCCATAGGAAGGGTGCTGTGGGAACGGGGGGTGCCGGAGCAGACTGTGCCGCCGCGTCGGACGGTGGTTTCTTCTTGGTCGGTTGTGGCTGTGCGAAGATCCAGTCATAGGCCGGATCCCTGGTGAGGCGCTCGCGCGCCAAATGAAAGTAGATGCCGCCGAAGGTGCGCCGTCGGCTACCGTTGCCGATGAGTTGGCCTCCTGCGGCTTCGATCTCCTGGGCTTCTTGTAGCAAGGCGAGCGCACCCTCCTCGCCCATGGTGCGCATGATTTGCCAAATACGATAGCGTGCGCCTGATTCCTGCTCGCCGAGGTGATCGGCTAAGTCGGCCGCTGCGGCACGCATCTGACGGTACACTTCCGGTTCAAGTGGCGGGTGTGGGGATTTCGGCATCGGCAGCGACTCCCTTGGTGATGTCGTCTCAGTGTGCCATATTCTGGTGGGCATTGACAATGAGCGCGTAACACTGTTGCCGTAAAATTGCGGCAATATTGCGGCAACAGTGGTGCAGGAGCGTTCCTGCCTAGGTTCCTTGCCAGCGTGCCGCACGCCACCTGAAGTGCGAGTGTTCAGTAAGGCGGACCCACACGAGCAAAATCGCATGTTCCAGGTGATCCGCTAGGACTGTTGAGGGGTGGACATCCCCCAAAAACCCTAGCCACCTATCCCTATGATGGCTTCTTGAGTATGCTAGGTATGTAATTGCCGTAAGATTGCCGCAATATATCAGCAAAGCTCATAATATTACGGCAAGTTTGCTGTAAGTTACTGCGATTTTGCGGCAAATAATGGTAAGAATACGGCGAAATTGCTGAATATTGCGGCAAGATACTGAGTGTAATGCCGCAATATTGCCGCAATAGGAGTCGAGATGAGCATACATCAGGGAGAAGCAACTTTTAGTGTTGTGTGTAATGCCGCAAGATTGCGGCAATGGAGGAAAGCATGGCTGAACCCGTCACGGATTGGATGACGCCGCGCGAGGCCGCTCGCCATCTCAATTTGTCAGAGCGCACTGTAATGCATTGGATTGCCCAATCCTGGGTCGTGGCTGAAGCTGAAGAGCATGGTCAGACGCGCAGGCATCGCGTCTCATTGGCCAGTGTGCAGGCCCATCTCGTACGACGCCAACTTGGTGCGCGAAGTGGTGCCGCCGCTGAGTTGCCCGCAGAAATCGAGCGTTTGCTTGACCGAATCGATGAGCTGGAGCGCTTCAAGAAGCAGGTCGAGCAGACGGCCATTTTTCGGGCGATGATGCGCTCCCGCTCCGGACTTGATGCTCCCCCAGGTGAGCCACCCACTCCTTTACTCCCTCTAGCAGGGAAGCCGCCTTATGTGCCGCCGCCGCGAGCGGACACCAAGCGTGAGGGCACCTATACCTCCGTCGGCGAAACGTTTCCCGCTGGCTGGCTCTCGCTGGATGAGTTTCTGGCCATGCATGCGATGCCGCGCAGTACAGTGACCAGCCCCGAAGCCAAGCACCAGGCAGCCGTACATGCCTTATATCACGTGAAGGGAGAAGCGCCAGATAAAGAACGCGGATGGAAACGAGGTCGCAACTGGGTGACGATGGCGGTGTCCCCGGATCAGCGTGCCGCCATTCTAGCGCGTTGGCCTCCCAGACAGCGGTGTAAGGTTGTCGATTGTCCCTGTCGCTCCCAGGATGCTGATCTGGCGGACCTGGATCGGGAACTGGCGACGTTTGGCGTGGGGGAAGAGGAATGAGCCGTCATGCTAGGTCCCGCCTACTCGCAATGACAGGTACTCTCACCCGATACAACTCGCCTTACACCAGGCAGCGCCTTGAAGAAGGCATCAGTAATTTCTGACGTACGCTCTGAGCGTACGTCAGAAACCACTACCAAAGGATACGACGATGAGTGATGAAGTTACGCGATGGAATGCCTATGCCCACAAGATCAATCAAGGCCCCACCAAGCATATTCCGGGGGTGCAACTCACGTTATTCGAGCACTATTCGATTCGGCGCACCTGGCACGAGGGGGAATGGTGGTATTCCTGTGTCGATGTCATGGTGCCACTGTCGGGGACACCGAATGCACGACGCTATTGGTCTGGCCTCAAAAGGCGCATGCTGAAAGAAGAAAAAGTCGATGTCTATGAGTTGGGAGTATTGCTTCTAGCACTGCCGAATGAACGCGGGCAAATGCGTGCAACGGATTGCGCCAACGCGGAGGCCTTGCTCCGCATTGTGCAATCTGTCCGGTCGCCTAATGCCGAGCCGTTTAAGGTGTGGCTGGCGCGTGTCGGCGCGATGATTATGGACGACACACAAGAGCACACCGAGCGCATCTCCCACCGTACTCGGCTGTTTTATTTCGACCGGGAGCTTCACCAAGAAGCCGCTATGCATGGGGTCACGACGGATCACGAACATGCGATCTTGGAGGATGCGAATTGGGCGGGGCTGTATCGCGTTGGCGGAGAAGTCGATCTGATCCGCACGTATCGCCCTGGTCGCTTCCCCGGTGACTTAGAGGCGACGATGGGCAGTACCGAACTCGGTGCCAATATCTTTCAACGGGTGTTGGCAAAACAAGTGATTGCTGACCGAAATCTTACTGGCATTGGCCCGATTGCTGGAGCGGCACGAGATGTGGGGCAGGTGGTGCGTGAGGCACTAGCACAAACGGGAACCGCGATGCCCGAAGATATGCCCCAATACCCACCTTTGATGCCAGGTGAATGGATGCCTGCGGACCACCCCAGCCGGATTGATTGGGATGCCCCCGCTGAGATCGCGGGTGCCAACGACGACGGCCCGGATATCACCGTCATCGAGATTGTCGCCCCGGAATAAGAACTAGCGAGTTATGTCGTCCACACGGATGCTCATGGCTACTGGGGGACCAACACGATGTGCCAGCCGGTCTGACGCAAAAAGCGTTGGGCGGCCTGCGTGATGAAGGCTTCATCCACGTAGCCCCGATAGGTCAAGGTCACCAGCCGGAGGGCAGCATCCGCGCTGAACTTCATCACGACAGCCGACGTATCCGCTGGGAAGAGCGCACGCGCAGCGGCTTCGAGGGCGGGAAGGGAGGTCTGGGGGTGAACACCAATTTCCCAGCCGGTGGTGGCCGCCAGGTCGGCGAGTTGCGCCTGGAGGGCCGGGCTGAGGCGATCCGGGAAGGCGAAGCGCAGGGTGAGGGTCCGGGTCGTAGGATCCCCACTCACCTTCACGAGCCCGGCGGCAGGGTCAATGGCGGCGCGCACATAGGCCATCGCGCGTCCGTAGTCGAAGGTGCCTTCGGTTGGCGCGGCGACCGGCGCCGTCGGGAGGGCCTCGTAGGTCAACTGCCAGCCGGTTTGTTCCGCAAAGCGGGCCCCGGCATCTGCCCACGCTTCGGCACTGGCCGCGCCCTCGTAGCGTACGTGGACCCGTCGTTCCTCACGGTAGAGCGACATGGATTTGGCGAGGCGTATCGTCAAGGGGGCAGCCAGCCGGGCGGCCTGAGTGAGGTGGAGCTGATTGGTGGTTCCCCCGACTTCAATCGCCATGCCGCTGATGGCGCGAAACTGCTCCAGGCGCGCGGCCCAGTGTTGGCGCGCGGCGTCGGGGAACTCCGCGACGACGACGACGTGGCCTCCCGGGTGCAGATAGCGGCGCACCACCCCCAGCGCGTCTGGGATGACCTTGCGCGAGAGGGCGAGGGGATCGGTGGCGGTGGGGCGGGGGGCGACCGCCGGGAGTGGGCGCGTGAGCACGGCTGCCGGTGCCGGAGCGGGGGAAGGCGCGACCCGCACCGCTGGCGATGGTGGTCCCCCGTTGAGGGCGAGGCGCAGATGCCAACCCGTTTGCGCGAAGAAGGTCGCGTCCGCCGTCTCCTGGGTGGCGGGGCTGAAGGGGCCGCTGATGGTGGCCTTGACCACCTGCTGGTCAAAGAGCAGCGAGGGCGTCTGGTGCAGACGCGCGCCGTCGGGGAGGCAGGCGCTGGCGGCCGCGATGAGCGCACCCTGATGCGGATGGGGCGCGAGCGTGACCGACACCCCAGCACGCGCGGCCAGCGCGGTGATCTGGTCGGCATAGGCATCGGCCGCGCGCGTGGGAAAGTGGAAATAGAGGGTGATAGCTCCCGTTGCCGGATCGAAGCCGCGTCGATAGAGGCCCGCTGCATTGCCCAGGATGTCGTCGATGCAGGTACTCAACCAGGCGGTATTGGCAGCGGTGGGCACGGGGGCCACGGCTGCGGGGAGCGGCTGGGCATCGGGATGCAGACTATAGCGGGCCGGACCGCCCCATTCCCAAGCGGCGGCACTGCGGATGATCTCTGGCGTGTCATTGAGCATATGGGCGACGGCCAGGCGTGCGACGAGATCCTCGGGCATACACTCCAGTCGTTGGAGCACTTCGGCCAGTCCCACGGTGTGCTCGTGGTTGAGGAGGGGGAGCAAGGTGGCGCGGGGATGGCGTTTCCGCCACGCGACGGCGTGGTGGTCGAGGTCTTTGAGCGTCGTCATGATCGCGGTCCCATCCGCGAGGTCCGCGCCGGGATAGGTGCCAATGATTTCGAGCACGTCAGCGGGCAGGATACGGATGCGACCCCGTTCGCCCTTGGCGGTCAGGATCGCCAGGCCGCTGGGGCGGAGGTCACGACAGAGGGCGGGCTGGAGATTCGTTGGTCCCAGTCGCACGAGCAGGATCTGCCCCCGCAATTGGTCATTGGGGCTGCTGGGAGCCGCATCGTCGCTGCCGATCGCATAGACACCCGGCAGATCGGGGACGGGGGCGAAGGACGGCGAGGCAGCGGCGAGCAGGTCAAGGAGCGCGGCTTCGTCGGCCTCGGTGGGAGTCGGATACCAGACCTGCGCCAACTCCCGCACAGTCAGACTGAGCGGGCTGGCGGTCGCCGCCCGCACCGTCGTGGCCAGCAGGTCCAGGTCGCTCACCAGGAGCGGTTCCCCATTGCCGATGCCGCTGGGCAGCACGACCGACATGCCCGTGTGGCGGGCACGTGCTGGGGGGGGTGGCCGGGCGTGGCGTGCCGCCTGCACCACGAGCACATCGCCCTCGGTCGGCAGATGGACGGTGGTGTGGCCAAGCTGGGTAGCGAGGGCCGCGCGCGCATCGGGGTCGCCATGCACCAGGGCGATGGCCGCCGGTTTGAGGGCGGCGGCAAAGCCCGCCAGTTCCGCCGCGTCGGCATGCGCGGAGAGGCTGTACCGCTCAATGTGGCAGGCGACGGGGAGGGACTGATCGCCGAGCTGCAACGTGCCGCCCGGCGCGTCGGCCAGGGCGAGCAGGCGTCGGCCGGGGGCCTCCTCATCCTGGTAGCCGGTGATCAGGATGGCCGCTTTGGGGTTGCTCACCAGTCGCGCGGCGAACCAGGCGCTGGGGCCGCCGGTGAGCATGCCGGAACTGGCGATGATGCAGGCTGGGGGGCCACGCAGGATCGCCTCACGATGCGCCAGATCGCGCACGGGTTCCAGATTGGATGCCGCGAAGGGATGCCGACCGCGCCGCAGGGCATTGGCCAGGCGGGGGTTGAGGACTTCGGGGATTTGGGTATAGGCGGCGGTGACGCGGCGGACCAGCCCATCGGTGTAGAGGGGGAAGCGCGGGATTTGCTTGGCCCCCTGCATCGCCAGCAGGATGAGGATGATTTCCTGGGCACGGCCCAGGGCGAAGGCGGGGATGAGGCAGGGACCGCCGCCTGCGATGACGGCGGCGACGCGCTCGGCCAGCCGCAATTCCTCGGCAGGGCGATTGGCGTGCAGGGTGCTGCGGCCATAGGTGCTTTCCAGGATGAGCAGATCGGGATGAGCGAGGGGCGGGATGGAGGCACCGGGGACGGTGCGCTGCGGGGTGAGGCTGATGTCGCCGCTCACCACCAGTCGCCCGTCCGGAGCCGCGAGACTGAGGCAGACGGCCCCCGCAATGTGGCCAGCAAGGGTCGCCGTGATCTGGAGGTCGGGGATGCCCGCCACGGCGAAGGACGTGCCGACGGGCATGGGTCGCAGCGCGGCGAGGGTCGCGGAGACCTGGGTGGGGGTGTAGAGGGGAACCTCGAGTTCCTCGACGGCACGCCGGGCCATGATGGTGAGCGCGTCCGCCAGCATGACCTCCATGAGGAGACAGGTGGCGCGCGTGGCATAGATGGGGGTGGCGGGGAAGGAGGCATGCAGCAGGGGCAACGCGCCGATGTGGTCGGCATGGGCATGCGTGATGTAGATCGCTGCGACGGATTTGTCGCGGAGGAAGGCGAGATCGGGGAGGGGATCGCTGGTGCCGCCGATGCGGACCCCGGCGTCGATGACAATCCATTGTGAGCCTACTTCGATGGCGAGGCAGGAGGCCCCGATCCCGCTGGCCCCTCCTAAGAATGCTACCTGCATCGCGGCGTGCTCCTCCCGTTTCCCTGCGTCTTCGCCTGTACTTCCTCGGCTCACTGTGTCACGCTGACGCTCTCCTTGTCGAGCAGCGCGCCGTTTTTCCTAGAGAGAAGAGCGTTGCACCTCGCGTGCACCGCAAAGTTCGGGCCTCGCTGGTGGTGAGAGTTCTATACTTTGCTGCTCATGCGTCATTGAATGACCTCCTTCCTGTTAGGAGATCAGCCATGAGTGGTTCATAGGTGAGGTGATTCGGGGCTGCGCTGATGATCTCCATGCGGCCAGAGGGTTGGCCGAAAAATGATGCTATTAGGAAGCAGTGAGTGTTTTGCTACCATTGTAGCAGAAGGGCCGGGCCATGACAAGCCGTTGGATGACCTGTGATGCCACTGGTGAACAGGTTGGATTTTCGTTAAGCCCTTGACACCTTAACTGATGCGAACGCCAATGAGTTCGCCCAGGTTCTTGACACCGGCGTGTTTCCCGGACGTTTTCCGCATCTCATGGTAGCGCTTTTGGATGCGTGCCTGATTGAGCAGGGAATTGATAGCGAGGCTGTTCCGCCAGCTCTCGCTCGTAACGGCGGGGGAGCAACTCGTACACGACTGTAAGGAACCGCTGAGAGCGCGGCAAAGATGACGTGCCAACCGGTCTGCTGGGGAAAGATGTTGTGGGCGCTCGTGATGACATCTTCTCGGAGTTGGCCGCGATAGGTGCGGGGGAGGAGGCGCAGCGAGGCGTCGAGGGCCATCGTCTTCACGACGCTGGTGTCGCTGGGCGGCAGCGGCTGCGGAACGGGGTCAGTGGTGGCGGCGGGAGAATAGCTCGACGGGGGGCCACTTGGCCAGGCGTAATTGAGGGGGCGATGAGCAGGGGAATGGGCCTCGGAAGCTGGGCCGTTGTGAGGTTGGCCCAACCTCACAGAAAATGGGGCAAGAATGGCTCTGTGCCTGGGGGAATTGCCTATAACATACCCACATAATCATGCATCTGATGCGAGGTGCAGACGTGTCGGCCGACGTAGCTCGTCGCCGCCGGCGAGGTGCAGCGGATCGAGGAGGATCCGCCTAGGGGGACCACCCTCCCCCGTCACCCACTCCCCCAGTGGCACCCCATCGCCGCAGCTATCGGCTTTCGGCGTGCGGGAGAGGGGGCGAGGATGCTCGTTGCTTTACCCCAGTTTTGCAACGGGCACCCTTTCTTTTCCCTTCCGTAGGGCTTCATATCCCACCGTTGCTGTACCATCCCCTCATATGCCATGCTGAGGGAGAGCCGCCGACCCCATGGGGCGATGCCTTCATCCTCCTCCTCGCGTGGCAGCGGCTCTCCCTCGCCTTCCCCCTCAGCTCGCAGCGAGTCGAGCAGCAGCAGGTCGCCCCCCTCGGCAAATCTGGCCCCCCACGCTGCTCAGGAACGCCCCTCACCACGTTAGGGCGATGCCCTGGACCTTCCCCACCAGATTTGCTCTACAGTGCGTCACAGCAGCCTGGTGTGAGCCATGATTCGCCATCTGCCACCCCACCCTCTCGTGTGCTATATTGTCCAAGCGTTTGTGTAGTGTCAGTTCACTAGGAGGGTGACATGGCATCATCGAAACCATCAGACAAAAATACATGCCCTACACGCTTACTTGCTTGCCTGCTAAAAACACTGTGAACCCTGTGATATCCTCAACTGCTCGCACCTCATATGTTGCTTCTTGGCTTTTATGTTTCAGGCAAGTGGTTACCGCAGTGGCGTTTTGTCCCTGTTTGATAGGCGTGGGAGACCCCGGGCGGTAAAGGAACCCATAGCAGCCAGGACTCAGGATCTGGACTGGATAGTGCCATCCGCGTCGATAGAGAACGAGATAGCCTTCGGGAGCCGGGGTACGTTGTTTCATGTGCGTGCATGTCCTCCTGGGCTTCAGTATGCCTTAGATAAATCCTATGTAAAGAAATCCGGGTCGCTGAACGTTCAGGGAACGTTTGAAGGGGGAGACACGGGTTGGCCGCCGATCCTCGCTCCCGGGGTGAGGTGCTGCTCGTCGGCCCGGCGCTATAATCTACGGTGAAGAGGTGCCTGGCGCTTTCCCCCCGTTGTGCGACGGGCACCCTCTCATCCTCCGCCCCCTCCCTCGCAGCTCGTCGACCACATCGCCTCCCTCGCCACATCTGGCTCCCTACGATGCCCAGGAAGGCCCCCTAGCCGCAGCAGTCGATAGCCTTGACCTTCTACGACAGATTCGCCCCTCAGTGCGTCCTAGCCCCTCTTGCATACATGAACTTGTTTGTATGCCATACTGAAGCCAGACGGCATAGGAATCACAGGGGAGGGATCACCGTGCAGCAATGGGAATACTTGTACGTTCGGTTCTATATAGAAGATGAAGTAAAGTGTATCCTTACACGTGTCTATGCCAGTAAAGACGAACCAACCCCTTTGCCTGAGTGGGAAGGCAAAAATCTGTTTGCTTTCTTAAATGACCTCGGACAGCAGGGCTGGGAGATGATTGAAGCGCCCTATACGGTGGAAGAGGGACAGTCAGCCAAAAGACTCATTTTTAAGCGGCCTATTCAACAAAGGCGTTTTCGTTTAGCGAGAAACAAGAAATAAAAACTGCTGCCCTCTTGCGCTTGCTCACCTGTTCGTGACATACTGCGAGCAATCTTTTTTCGCCCGTGCTGCTTTGCGCAGGGCCTCGTGAATAGATGCCGCTTTGAGCGCCCCCATTCACTCTGCGGTAAGTCGTGCGCTTGCGCCGTTTCCGCACTGGCGGTACGTTGATGCTTTGCTCTGACCGCCACCACAGTCACGCTGCCGGGTTTCTAGCGCTGGCTGCTTATTATCCGGTTGCCGATTCATTCCCATAGCTTGTACCGCTCCTGCCCATGAGGCGAGGAGCATTTGTCGTACCCTGCAATTGAAGCCATCGAGAGGGCGAAATGAGAGTCGTTACCCACGAAAAGCGGGGGAGCAGAAAGAATACCGCCGATGCTTCACCATGCCCAAAAGTAAAGCCCCCAGGCATCACACCTAGGGGCAGTACATAAAGCTTCACTCATGCTTGTTGGTTTCGATAATAGGAATTGAACTGCGCTCTATTTCTTCGGCAGGTTCATTCCATTGAATGCGGCTGGGGTGATTGGCCGGCATCCATTCGCCTGGCGGCAGTGGGGGATAGCGGGGCATATCTTCGGGCATCTGCTCACCTCGTTCCTTGAGGAACCGCCGAATATCTGTCCCGGCTCCACGTGCTACGTCGGTGATCGGATCGATCCCCTGAATATTCTCTCGCTGAATCTGGGATGCGGTCAATTCCCGCTGGAACATATTCGCTGCCAATTCCAGCGATCCCATCGTCGTTGGGAGGTCCCCTGGTAGCGTGCCGGGGCGACGACGCAGCAGATCCATTTCACAGGCGACGGCATACAGTCCGGCATAATTCGCGTCGTTGAGTTGATCATGCTCATCCGGGGTAACGACGCCGTGATATTCTACCAGCTCGTGTAGCTCACGGTCAGACTGGTCGAGCCGTTCACGATACTGTTGACGCAAGGTACGTTCCTCGCCAACATCCATCACCATGGCCCCGACTCGTGCTAACCACGTCTTGAATGGCTCAGCATTTGGCGACTTTACGGACTGAATCAGACGGAGCAGTATTTCAGCATTACCGCAATCCGTTGGTTGCATGACGCCACGTTTATCAGGAAGTGAAATAAGGTGTACGCCCAGAGCGTACACCTCGATATTTTCTTCCTTGAGCATGCGTTTTTTCATGTCAGACCAATAGCGGCGAGGATTGGGAGTTCCTGCCAGAGGTGCCATGCAATCGATGATGCTGTACCACCATTCGCTGTTATGCCATGTTCTGCGAATAGGGAAGTGCTCAAAGAGGGCGAGGTGCCCATCATGCTCGCGGAGTTTGCTGCCGATCTGTCCCGTCTTTGCTGATTCGTTCCATCGCTTTGCTTCGTCGCTCATCAGATTGTCCTTTCATTCCCACTTCTTCCCAGTGATTCCCAGTCGCTCCCACTTTGTTGCCTGATATCTAGAGGGAGCCTATTAACAAAACAGGCGAGAGCTTCACGCCCTCGCCATGCCTTATGCCCCAAAGACAGCGTCCTTGACTTTGCTTAGTGAATCCTTGTGTACTTGGATAATTCTGTTATCCTGTGGGTTCTCACGATTTGTAACTGCTTTGATGTTTATGAGCGTTGCCACAGCGTTGCGTACTTTTGTGTACGAAACATTGAGCAAGTCAGCCAGTTCTTGAATCGTGTACCACTCTTGATCTGCCATCTATAAAACCCCTCTCGTGTTGGGTGCAAAGGCTTATCGCCTTATCATACGGAATGCTCACTGTCAAGCAAACCCCATGCATCAATAGTACCATACGCAAAAGATTTAATCAATGCCCTGGCGGTGATATTTGCCTAATTCGCAGAACTTGTGTCCTTTGCCCTTGACGCAATGTTTGCAACGATGTTATACTAACGACAACACCTTAGAGCGAGAACAAAAACGGGGTGCCACAACTGAATAGACCGGGAAACTGGAGCCGCAAGGCGCTGAAGGGAGTACCGCTACCGAAGACAAGACACCGTGTCTTGGTTTTGGCAAAAGGAGGGGATGATGCGCGTTCGGTTGTTCACTGTGCATGGAGTCACGGCGGAACTCCAGACACTCGATGATGGCGGATTTCAGGTAATTGCAGCTGGGAGTACGTGTGACTCGACCTAATAAATGGCCAAACAGTGCTTCAATAATGTGGCCGCCATGTCCGCAGGAAGGAGCTTTCCACCTCGTTTCTTCGGCATCATGCTTGCTTACCTGTGACATCGTTTCCTGGCCGCCAGTTCAAGAGACGCAGAAGGTCGTGCCTCTTTTTCATTTTCTTGGACTTTCGTGCGTATATATCGGTCATAACGGCCAAGATATCCCGTCATCTTGCGGGTGAGTCTGGGCTTTCGCGCCGACTGCCCTGGTTCATCTTTAGGGGTTTTGCCGCTCGACATCTTCTAGTTGCGGTAATAGGAGGCGGTCCTTTGGACGATTCGTCGCTCGTTTACTGAGGATCAACCCATGGAGATTGAGAAATCGTACGGTCTTGCCAAACACCGACACTGCCACGCTGAGCGCCTGCACTTGGGGATACTTTCCGACGCCATCGACCTCCTGCAACAAATCGATTTCGCCTTCTTGGGTCATCAAGGTGTAGTCCCGCACCGGCGTCGTTTGATCCCATACCAACGGACGGCGCTGCTGGGCCAGCCACAATTCCGGCGTGAACGGTGCTAGCCACATAATGACGCGCTGCCAGTTTGCCGGATCAGGATCGAAGCAGACGTCGAAATCGTTGGTCACATACGTGGGGACATATTGTTGGGCGGCGTTGCCACCAATGACGACAACTTCAAGACCGGTAGGCATGGCACGGATGACGGTTTCGATATTCACGGGCGGGACTCCTTGCAGGCACCTGGTTTTGCCGCAGCCGTTGCGGGGGCACGTCTGCATGATATATCATCCAGTGAGAGAGGTGTACGATGACGATGGAAACGGAGCGGTTGGCCGAGTTGCAGGAGTGGGGTGTCGATTTAGCCCCCATTCATCTCGCATTGTCCTGGACGCCGCAGCACCGTCTCGAGATCATGGAAGGTATCATTCAGCTGGGGCAGAGCGTGCGGCAACAGACCCGTCCTTACGAGGCGCTCCATTTCGCATCGCCACTCCCCCTGCTCGCCGCCCTGGCACCGCTGCGTGTCATCCTCGTCGGACGGCTTGCGGGCATCCTACAAGGCGTCCCGGGAGTGAGTTACACGCTGGATGTGTGCTACGCGCATGATGACGAGACCGTCCACGGGTTGATGCAGGCCCTCGCTTCCTTTACCCCTCAGCCTGCCCTCACCCCAGATCGGCTGCTTCACCATACCTCCTTGCTGGTCGATACCTCACTCGTCGTCCTGCGTTTGTCTCCCCTAGTGCCGAGCATTGGCGCTTACGCCGAGGCGGTCCGGATGACGACCTCCCTCGCTATTGGGGGGGTACGGCTCCGGGTCTTGCGGTTGCCCGCGCTGCTCACCAGTCTCACCGCCGCCCCCGAGGCGGACGATGTGTTCTTTGTGCCCCTCGTCGAAGCGACGGACATCCTTCAGCGCGCCGCCTGAATGACCTGGCGCGTGTGGACATTCAGCGCAGTCAGGCACCCCGTGCGGTACGCCGCCGTGTCAATGCCGCATTTGGTCGGTGTGAGCAAGGGTTCCGTCAACTCGTAATGCCCAAACACGACCGGTTTGCCCCAATCATAGGGGGAGGTCAGAAACGTCTCAGTGCCCCACAATTTGACCTCGGTCGGCGTCTTCCGGAATGAGCAGTCGGGCAGCGCTCCTGCGTGGGCATAGTAGGCATCGGCGTCTTCCCAGTCGAGGTGCGTACGCGCCAGAAATGCCCCCACGAGGGGCGGCACCTGCCCGTGAGCGGCCTCCCACACCTTGCGGGCACCGGGGATGGCCGGGCAGCGCACGAAACGGTCGCCGTTCCACACGTCGAGCCAGGCCGCGTCGTGGTTGCCACGTAAGAACACACAGGCGCGCTCCTGGGCCAGTTCCCACAGGAACTGAATCGTCCCCAGCGAATCTTCGCCGCGATCCAGATAATCGCCAAGGAACAGGAGTTGCACCCCGTCTGGCGGAATCTGCTGAATGAGGGCACGGAGCAAACTGACTTCGCCATGCAGGTCGCCAATCGCGACCGAACGCTGGGCGCTTCCCATGATCTGTCTCGCTTTCGTAGGTCACTCGCCGACGGGGTCGCGTTTGGGTTTGCGGGTGCCCGGCCGCCCCCCGCGCCTTTTGGGGGCTGGTGCCTCGCTCGCCGGGATGGACGCGGGCGGCACACCGCCCCCGTCAGCGGCGGAAGCGTTCGTCAGTCCCAAGGATTCTTGGAGATGATCACGACGCTCCTCTTCCAGATCAATTTGCTGCTCCCCGGCGATAATCGCTTTGAGAATGGTGTCGCATTGTGCCGCCGTTAGCGCCCGCTTCCGAATCTGGGCGGGGGTGAGGGTCGTCTCGCCCGTGCGTAAGGCCTGAGATACGACCCGAATCATCCACTCTTTGAGGATGCCGACACATCCCAGGGTGCGCTCATACAGAAAGGACCACTCCTCCAATAAGCTGGTGAGATCGCGTTCGGTGGGCGGCTGCCCGGCGACCGCCTCCCAGGCATGGCGCAACAACGCCTTCGCCGCGCCCAGAAAGGCCGTGCGTTCATCCGCCTGTTCCGCATGGTAGCGAGGAAAGTGCAGGTTGGTGCCGCGCCGACTGGCCTGGTCGCTGATGTTCCGCATGCTCAGCAGGGGATAGGAGCCAACGAGGACATGTAAGACCTGGGTCGTGTTGGACAACGATTTGAGCCAGTCCCAGCGCAAGCGGATCTCGGGCGTCGTCCCTTTCTCCACCATGTGCTGAGCTTCGTCGAAGAGGATCGCGCGCACCCCGTGCCGCGCCAGCGCCTCCTCGACGGCCCGGCGCAGGGCCGGGGCCTCCTCCTGCGCCTTGGCGCCGCGCCCCCGCCCGCTACTCGTGCTGGACACCTGCACGTCCCGATAATAGCGTTCTTCGATAATGCGCTCATCCAGGGCTAGTAACACGTTGATATACCATTCCGTCAGAGTGAAGGGGGCAGGGGTCTCGATGGCAATGACCGGGTGTTGGCGGGTCTTCCCCGGCTGGTGCCCCGAACCTTCCGCGGTGAAGCGTTCCGCTAGGCGCCGCACGAGCGTCGTTTTGCCAACGCCGGTGGGGCCATAAACCAGGACATGCGCGAAACCGCCCGGCTCATAAATGTATTGGGTGACGATCTCATCCACCTCACGCAAATACGGATGGGCAACGGTGTACGCGCGAAATGGGGCCATACGGGCTTCATGCTCTGGGGGCAATGCCATCCTGGTCCTCCTTTACCGATAGTCCTCATAATCGGGGATAGCGCTCACCGTGATCGGTTCCGTCGTGGTCTCCGGCACATGGTGCAGGGGCACGGTGGGCGGCAACTGGTCCCGCACCGTCCGACTTTCCTGGTCGCGCAATTGTTGCAGCAGGAGCGCCTCCTCCGTTTCGGCTCGTTGCCAGAAGGCGATGAGGCGCGCCATCGTCACGCGCTGCTGCTCCGGGGCACGCCGTCCCTGCTGGCGCAGTTCGGTCGTGACCAACTGGAGTTCGCGCTCGGAGCGCCCCTGCAACTGGGTGTAGAACTCGGAGGTGCATTCAATCCAGCGGTGATCGACATACACATAGGCGACGCCGATATCAAAGGGATCATAGCGAATCGGCACCACTGCTTTCGCCAGAGCGGGTGCCGCGAAGACATCGTTCCAGTACCAATGCGCGAAGAGTTTGATCCCCTTGCCGGGCTGAATCTGCACCGTCCCTTTGGCCGTGGTGGGCAGCGTCGCCTTGAGAAAATCATCGTCATAGGCGATGATACGCTGAGTGCGCTCACCGGTGCGTTCGAGTCCCTTCAGAAACGCATCACGCGGCGTTTGCCCGAGTGCCGGGTGGACGGTTTGATCATAGATGTCGTTGGCCCATTCGCTCAACAGTTCCGCCAGCGCCGATAAGGTCCAGACCGCGAGCCGCCGTGGCTCGGTCGCTTTGGTGAGCTGGCGGGGAACTTTGGTTGCCTGCGTGTTGCCCAGCAGATGGGAGAGGAACTGGGTATTCGTCGTGCCAAACAACCGCTCGATCACCGAGCCAAAATGGGGCGTCGCGGGCGGACGCATTTTTTTGACACAACCATAGCGCGCCAGCAGTTGGTCAAAATAGACACTCTCGAAATCTTTGCCGTTGTCCACCACGATGGCCTGGGGGAAGCGCCGGTGTTGCCGTACACAGATGCGCAGCGCCATCATATTCGAGCGATAACTCGGGGGATCGAAGGTCAGATAGGTCGCCAGGATGCGCCGGGAATAGGCATCCATGAGCAGCGTCAGCCAGGGCCGTCCCAGGTTTTGTCCCAGTTGTGACACCAACTCAATATCGAGCAGTGTGTGGTCTAGATGCGCCAGCGCCAGCGGGCGATCCCCGTGGCGCGGCGTCGTGGGTTCGAGCGACCAGTAGGGCGGCGCGGTTGCGGTGGCCACGCGCGTGCCCAGCCGTGCGGCCACTAGGTCTGGGGTCGCCAGCGCTTTCAGACGGCGGTAAAAGGTCCGTTGGGTGAGCGGCGCAATCCCATGGGTGGCACAGGTACTCTGATAGGTGAGGTAGAGATCGACCCCATTGCGCCTGCGGGGATCACGTCCCCGTTCCTCGATGACGTCGTCCATCAACTGCCGTGTCCGCGAATCGGCGCGGGGTGTCCGATTGCCCCGTTCCGCCGTGCGGGGAAGCAGCCCAATATTGCCCGACCCATACGCCGCTTCGGCGGCATGAAATGCCATCACCCATCGGCGCAGCGTGCGGGAGGGGACAGAGGCATACGCGCTTTTTACCCCATGGAGATAGCCATGCACCGCGACAATACGTTCCAGCGCCACCGCCATGTCTGCCGGACTGGCTTGCGCTAACCGTTGCCGCACCCGCGGATCACTGGGCTGCGGGTCATTTGGCGTGAGGATATGAATCGCTCCGTCGCTGAGCAACTGGCGAAATAGGGTCGGTGCCAGGGGAATGGGCGCGCCATAGTCCGCCTGTAAAAGGACGTGCTGCTCGTCTTGCCCAACGAGCAAGTACGCTTGCCCATCCCAGTACACCGCCGTGTGCTGCACCGGAACGGGGCTCCGTTGCGCCCCCGGACGAGGAGGAGGAACGGCGGCGGCATTTGGGTAGAGATGCACGGCGGCATGGTCGCCCAGGGCGGCGCGCGTCAAGTCACAGGCGAGGCGTTCCTGGGCGATGAGGGCATAAAGGATGTGGGGCGTCGTCAGGTGCAGCATGGCGGCAAAACGGACACCAGGGTCCGCCGCGACGGCGTCGACAATCGGCTGGGCGACCTCATCTGGCACCACGAGCGGGGTCACCCAGTAATCTTCGAGGAACATCAGGTTTTGGATGTACAGGGGCGGCAGTTCCGCCGAGGAGCGCACCCAATAGTCCAAGCCAAGCGCGCGGGCGTAGTGCTCTCCAGGAGGGCAGCGATAGCCGCCAGCAGGGGTACGTTCATAGCGCGCCGGATGCCGGACGACCAGACGAGCCAGCTCCGCTTCGGGCTTCCACTCTTCCCAGACCACGCCATCCGGCCGCAAGACCAGAAAATCCGGGGGATGCCAGTTGGGAACGCGTCGCCCCGAAGGGCCAATGTACTCGATTTTGATGCGGTTGGGTTGGTCATAGTATTCGAGGACAAGGGGATCATGCTCCATCGCATAGATGGCCCAGAGTTCGACCTTGTGGCTCTCGAATTGGATGGTGACGCCCATCTTGCGACTGGGGTAGCGGCCCCGCACATTGCCGTGGCGTCCTTCGGTGCGTCGCACGGGGTCCGCCTGGCGTGTTTCCGTAATGAGCGTCTGGGTGGCGGCGGGCAAATGGAGGTGGGCCAGCCAACGAGCAAAGGTGTCCTGATCCATCATCACCTATTCCCTCATACCAAACAAGAAGCCAAACCAGTCTACCCAGAGTATACCAGATGACAGCAATACCTGGCCGGATTGACGTACTTCTGAAACGGAGAGGCATACCACCATTTTTCATGACGATGAAATCGGGATGGGAAGAACCTTCGGCACTTTCGACCAAGATATGGTGTCACACAGGTGGCAGAACCCCTGTAAAATCGCGGCCATGATTTACTGTCACAAAGGGCATTTTATACGTCGCGTCACA
>JACDGC010000203.1 GCA_013815535.1 Ktedonobacterales bacterium | reverse complement strand
GTATGCATGATTGGTGGCGCATAGGCCATGGTGGCGAAAACACCCGCATCCGCGCCGGGCGTCTGGTGGTGGGCCAGTTCGTCGAGCGCGGCGCGGTCAGAGGGTGACAGAGATTCGGGCGGAATGAGAGGAAGGCGAGGCATGGCAGGCTACCGTTTGCGCTTGCGGGCCTGAGCGCGCATCTGCGAACGCACCTGATGGTACAGATCGTCGTTCTCGCCCGACGCGGCATCTTCCACGACGGGTTCAGCGGCTTTGCGCGCGGTGCCTTTGGTGTTGGCGCCAGCGGTGGCCGTCATCACTTTGGCAGTGGTGGGTTTGCCCACCGTCGTGGTCTTGGCATCGGCCCGGGCCTTGCCAGCGGCGGCGCGGGGCAGCGTGCCCTTGGCGGCGGTCGCACTCTTCGCGCTCGTGGTGGACGTCGCCTGCGGCTGGCGCAAGCTCGCCGCTGAGGGCAAGATGCGGAATTTATAGAGCGCGTAGAGCAAACCAGCAAGCGAGAGGACGTAGAACAACGTGAAGACCGAGACATTGCCTAACAGGGGCAAGCTGAAGAGGATTTTGTGGTCGAGGTTCCATTTATTGCGGAAGTTCAAATATTCCAACAAGAACGTCAGCACCTGGGCACCAATGAGGTACGCGACCATGCCAAGCATAAAGCGCCCCATATTTGGGCGCGGCGCGGCACCCGCTTGCGGCGCGCCCTTGGCGAAGGCACCGCCCTTTGCTGTGACGGGGGTGGTGGATGGTTTCGCGCCCAGCGGTTTGGTGCTGGTCTTCGCGGTCCCCGTGGTGGCGGGGCGCGCCTTGGTGACGGTGGCCATGTGAATGATACCGTTCCTCTCTGTGCCAATTGACGCTCTCGCAAGGGGGATGCATCAATCAAGGGCATCTACCGGAAAAACCGGATGTCATGGCTAGTATAGCATGAGTTGGCCCCGGAAACTAGAGTCTGTGACAAAAAGATAGGCAGGGATTGCCAATTTTCATGGATCAAGGAAGCGTCTCCTTGATCGCTATCCGAGCACTTTTGCGCACAGACGCGCTGGGAGTGCAACCCTCAACGCGTCTACGCATCGTTACAGTGCCCCTGTGAACCTGCTACCCATACGAATAGATGCAACCAGGAGCAACCATGGGCATCTGCCCTGGCTGCGGCCTCAATGCGCCGCGACGGTGGGCTGTGGCGCGCCCGCGCCGCTGGGGGCTGCGGGGGCGGCCCCACGCTGCGCCGTCGATTCCCACTTGCCCGGCCACCCCGGCAGGAAGGCTGACAACACCGTGGCCACTATCGCGATGATGAATGTCGCCAGATAGGCATGTTGCAGCCCTGTGATGTATTGGCTCTGAAAGTTGTGGATGGCCGCCAGGATCTGTTGCTGCACCGCTGGTGGCAACTGTGAGATGTCACCGTTGGAAGGAATGTTGCTGGGCGCTTTGCTCGTGATGGCGGTGGTGAGGATCGTCGCCAGCACCGCGACGCCGATGGATTGCATCGTCTGGCGCGTGGCCTGCACCAGCGGGGTCGCGCGATTGAGGCGCGCGGGGGGCACGTCACGCAGCGCCGCCACCTGGCTGTTCTGGATGATCAGGCCGATGGCGATGCCCCGCAGCACCAACAAGAAACCGATGTACTTGAGATCAGTGGTGAGTTTGATCTCAGAAAGTTGGTAGGTGTTGAATGCGATCAAGAGGAAGCCGACCACGATGGGAAGGCGCGGTCCGATGCGGTCTGAGATGCGGCCCGCCACCACGGTGGAAACCGCCGCTGCCAGAGCCAACGGCAGCAGCGTCAGCCCCGCTTGAAAGGCCGACTGGCCGCGCAAGATTTGCAGGTAGAGCGGCAGCAGGAACTCCGCGCCAAAGAGCGCGATGGTGCCCACCAGTGCCGCGACATTCGCAATGGCGAAGGTGGGGATGGCATAGAGCCGCAGATCGAGCAACGGTTGGCGGGCCCGCAACTCAAAGAAGGCGAAAATCCCCAGGCCGATGACCCCCACCAGCAACGCCAGCAGCACACGCCCATCTGTCCAGCCCGCGCCTTGCTCACCCGCGATGGAAGCCCCCAACAAAATCGCGCCGAACCCGATGGCCGAAAAAACGATTCCGGGAACGTCCGCTCTGTTTTCACGCGAGCCGGGGGTTTCGCGCAGGAAGTTGAGGCCGATGGCGATGCCAACGGCACCAATGGGAATGTTGAGGTAGAAGATCCACGCCAACAGGTTGTGGTCGACGAGCAAACCGCCGAGGATCGGACCCATGGCTGGCGCGAAGACCAGCACGATGCCAAAGATGCCGAAGGCCGCGCCGATCTCACGCGGGGGAAACGTGCGGAACAGCAGCGCCGTCCCCAATGGCAACGAGATGCCGCCGCCGATGCCCTGAATGGCGCGCGCGATGATGAGCAGCGTCAGCGTCGAAATCTTGAGGCCACCAATATCGGCGCTGAAATCGAGCGCGGTGGCGATGCCACACAATAGCGAACCAATGACGAAAAGACCCAGACCACTCAGATAGATGCGCTTGATGCCAAAACGGTCGCCCAAGAAACCTGAGAGCGGCGTGGCGATGCCCAGCGCGAGGGTATAGAGGCTGATGACCCACTGCGCCTCGTTCGTCGTGACGTTGTAATGTTGTTGCAACGTCTTCAGCGCGACATTGATGACGGTGGAATCGAGAATGACCATGAAAAGCCCCACAACCACCGAGGCGAGAACGCGCCATTTATAGTTGGCGTCAGGCGTGGCGGGAACGGCGCTGGGGATAGCGTTAGTTGCCATTGTCTTGCTGGTGCTCCTTATCAGGTGATAAATGAGTCTACTGGTGAATGACGCCAACGATGGCGCGTGCGTCACTCGGTGAAGGGGGGGCGTGCGACCATCCCATAGATGAGCGCGTGCACCACCGCGTCTGAGGCTTCGGGGGCAATGTCGTTGCTCGTCTCATTGCCCTGACCGGGGGTGGGAAAGTTCGTCACCGCGCTGAGCAGCATATAGGTCGCCAGACGCGGCGTCACGCCACGGGCATCGGCGGCGAGGAAGCCGCTGCGCACGCCTTCCTCGAAGAGCCCCATGATGGGGGCCAAGATGCTGACGCGAAACAGGTCGCTCAGTTCGGCACGCGTCGTTGCCTGCATGTCGTGCCGCATCTCATGGATGTAGAGACCCACATTCATCTGATGCGCCTGCCGCAGATAGCGCGCCACGTGGCGCAGCCGCTCCGGCACGGATTCGCTTTGACGTGCGGCGATGCGCTCCAGCGCCGCGCGGCAGGTGGCAGCATAGTCGCGCTGCACCTCCAGATACAGCGCCTCTTTATCCGCGAAATGATAATAGATCAGCGGCTGCTTGACGCCACTGGCCTCGGCCACCATCCGCGTCGTCACCGCCCGAAAGCCTTGCTCCATGAAAAGCTGGCGCGCGGCCTGCAAAATGGCCCGCCGCGTCTCTTCGGTGTCGGTCCGCACAGTGGGGGGACGGCGTGGCATCGATGACCATCCTTTCCGCGTCCACAATGTTTATCTTTTGATAAATATAGCGCAGCCGATCAAGGGTGTTCACGTCCTACGCTTGTGGCGTCTCTGGCGCGGCGATCCGGTGGCTGCTTAAACCGCATCACTCATATCCAATTCCATCAGGTCTTCTTGCAAAAAGCCATCTACGAGGCCAGTGGATTCCATGGCATCCACCGCTTCACGATATTCCTCCCAGTTCAGACGGCGATTGAGGGTGGGGTCGTTCAAGGCTTTATAAGCGGGGAAATATTGGTCCATCACGCTCACGGGCGTCTCTGGCCCCAGTTCATCGGCGATCCATTGCAACACCTCACGCGTGCCCGCGATGCCGTTGGGCATCACCAAGTGGCGGATGAGCAACCCACGCCGTCCAATGCCATCGTCATCCAGCGTCAGCGGACCCACCTGACGATACATCTCGCGCAGAGTTGCCTGGTTGGATTCAACATAGTGCGGCATCTTCGAGGTGCGAATGGCGTGCTTGTTGTCAGCATATTTCGCATCAGGCAGATAGATATCGACGATGCCATCCAACAGCCGCAGTGTTTCGAGATTCTCATACCCCGCGCAATTATAGACGAGGGGGATGTGCAGCCCTTGCTCCGCAGCAATGACCAAGCCACGCAGGATCTGCGGCACATAGTGGGTAGGCGTCACGAGATCCAGGTTATGCACGCCACGCTTTTGCAGCAGCAACATCATGCGCGCCAGTTGCGCGGGCGTCACATTCTGACCGTGGCCGTCCTGGCTGAGCCAATAATTCTGGCAATAGGTGCAGCGCGCCTGGCAATAGCCAAAGAAGATCGTGCCCGCGCCACGGGTGCCGCTGATGGGTGGCTCTTCGCGCCGATGCACATTCCACGAGCCAACGATGCACTCGGTGGTGGAGCGGCACACCGCTTTCTTGCCCGCCAGCCGATTCACGCCGCAGTTCTGCGGGCAGATGGTGCAGCTTTCCAGCACCGCCCATGCGGCATCAGCCCGCCGCTGCAATTCGCCCGAGGCCAACAGATTCAGATAACCGGGGTATAAAGGTTCACTCATGGAAGGTTTCACCTGGGTGCGCGTTGAATCTCGCGGTGCTCAGCGGACGAAGTCGCATGCTACCTGTTCCCCAGAGAGCCGCCGGATCGGATGAGGTCGTACAAAATGCTCTTGCACTTGCTGCCCCTGATTCTACCATAATGCCAGGGAACGAATGCGCAACATGGGGAGAATGCGATGGAACTGCGACCGATCACGCGTGACAACTGGCGCGACTGCATCCGACTGAAGGTGCGGCCCGAGCAAGAAGATTTCGTCGCCAACAATACCTATTCATTGGCCCAGGCCGCCTACACGCCGGGGCTGGTGCCGCTGGCGGCCTATGTAGGTGACGAGATGGTGGGTTTCACCATGTATGACACACAACCAGACGAACAAGGGCGCTACTGGATCCACCGCGTGATGATCGATCCGAACAAACAGGGCCTGGGTTACGGCAGGACGCTGATGGAACTCGTCATCGCACGCCTGCGGCACGACATCCCCACCCTGCGTGAGATCGCCCTCGACTATCACGAAAACAACGCGGTCGCCGCGAAGTTGTATGCCAACTTGGGCTTTCGTGAGACGGGGGAGCGCAACGACCACGAGATCGTCGCCAGCTTGCGAATCGCGTGACTGGTGACAGCGGCTCAGTCCCACAGCCATAGCCGAATCGCCGCGCAGGGGCTATAATGCCGGGGAGAAGAGTATTCCGTCCCACAGGAGCCGTCATATGCTGAGCGCTTTCGTGGCGCATTCGCCACTTGCCTATCTCGTCGTCAACATCGACCCTGTCGCGCTGAAGCTGGGCAGCCTGGAGATCCGCTGGTATGGGTTGGCATATGTGCTCGCCATTTCCATCGCGCTCGCCGCCATCTTGCGCAGTGCCGAGTTGCTCGGCATCAGTCGTGACCACGTGTGGAATATCTTTTTGGGAACGGCCATCGCGGGCCTCATCGGCGCGCGACTCTACTTCGTCATCCAACAACCTGACTTAGTTGAGACGTACCTGAAACATCCAATCAACATCCTGGCGGTGTGGAACGGCGGCATGGCCTTCTTTGGGGCGATCTTCTTCGGCGCGCCAACGGCGGCCTATCTGGCATGGCGCGGCGGTTTGTCACCCTGGATCGCGCTGGATCTCGGTGGCCTCTTCGCCGCAGTGGGGCAGATGTTTGGCCGCTTGGGCAATCTGGTGAATGGCGACATCGTGGGCTACGCAGCGGGCCACCCGCTCATCCCTGGCTCGGTGTGCCAAAACGCGCCATGCATCGCTTCGGTCGCTGACGCACACGTGCTGCCGTGGGCAACCGCCTATGTGAACCCCAACAATCAGTTCACCACGCCCGGCATCCCCTACCAACCAGCGGCGGCATATGAGATCCTCATCAACCTTGCCGCGCTGGCCATTCTGTGGCCCTTGCGGTTGATTCTGCCCAAGCGTCTGCAAGGCGGCGCGTTTTTCTCGCTCTATGTCGTGTTCTACTCAATCGGGCAGTTTCTGGTGTTCTTTGCGCGCTCCAACATCTTCGTGTCGTTCTTGGGCAGCCAGGCTTTCAAGCAGGCCCAGTGGACGGCCATCTTCACCTTTGTTGGCATCGTATTGTTCTACTGGCTGGTCATCCGCCGCTTCAGCAAGCCGTGGCAATACGACCTGGCGCATCCCGCGCCACCGCTGCGCAGCGCCACTCCGCAAACAGCGGTGCCAGAAACCGAGGCGCGCCCAGCCCTGTTGGCAACAACGCGCCACCGCGCCGAAGCGGACCCCGTCCGCCCCAAGGAAGGATCACCCGCCCAACCCTAGGCCGATACCCTCGCAGAGCTTCTAAGATATGCCAAGACGCCACTTCCGCGAACACTGCGGAAGTGGCGTCCTTGAATTCACCGTCAGTTTTGCACGCGCAGACTCGCCAGCATCGGCGTGAAATCTTCGCGCTCCGTCGTGGTGAAGGTGAGCGTTTGCTCCTCCGCGACGATCAACACAGACCCCTTCGCGGTGGGGCGATCAAAGACGACCGCGTGAACCCCCACCCCCTTCGCCGATTGCAGGGTCAGGTCCAGGCGCGTCCAGGTATCACTGCCAATCTGCACAGATTGTGGGCCGCTCACCGGGGTGACGTTCTTGGCACCCTCCGCGCTGAAGATCCCCGAAACCGCCGTGATCGCGCTCAAGCTATCGGCGGGCAGAACGGTGCGGGGGAAGGCGATGCGCCAGTTGGGCAGACTCAACCCGCTGGGGGTGAAGTCCGTCGCCGTGAGCGATTGCCCGCCAAAGGGTAACGTCGCCGC
>JACDGC010000202.1 GCA_013815535.1 Ktedonobacterales bacterium | reverse complement strand
ACCCTGCATGGCGCTATTGAGACCGCCGATTCCCCCCACGATGTGCTCTATTCCCTGCTCGATACACTCTGTTATGCGGCCTAAAAATGCCAAAGTCGAAGTACAGGTGGCGTTGGTTGATTTACGCCCACGAATCCCGCTGGCACTGACGAGCAGTTGATAGGCCCCCGGCGCAGTCGCCGTCACGAGGAAACGGTCGCTAGTGCCATCGTTGTACACATTCCACTCACAGGCCCCAGCGACCCCACCACTGATGCGCGAGTAGTTTGCACCACTGATCATTTCGACATGGGGTGAGCCATAGACCCCGATGCCGATGCGATCTGAGGCGTTGGAAAAACCCTTGAATCCCGCACCATTCTTGATTTGCGTCAATCCTGTGAGCGGATTGCCCGACCCATCGAGGATCAGCACCCCTTGCAAGATCGCCTGATAGTTACTGTTGGTGTCGGTGCTTTTGATGATGGTGTTGGGGGAAAAGGAAATCACGGAAAGGGTCATACATTAGCCTCCATCCACGGTCCCGCCAACGCGGGGCGGAACACTTCATCGATCAGCCGATGCCCGCGAAAGAGCAGGTCATGGGTCAGAGGGTGGCGATCCTGCACGTCACTGGCGCGAATCATTATGACCTTGGGCTGGTAGCCGTCGCGGGCGAAGGTAAAGATCAGCACATCGTAGTAGCGATGCCCTACGATCATCGCCTCATCGCGGGTAACGGTGAGGTGGTCGCACAGGTCCACCCCCGTCGCGTCCTGCGCGGCGAACTCCTCTAGCTGCTGATGAAACAGGCGGCTATGCTGATTCGCGTGGTGCAGGGGTACGCCGTTGACCTCGCGGATGTCAGCGAGTAAATAGTCCGCGACTTCGGGGCTGATGGTGATGATCATGTCGCCGCCTCCCATCGGTCGGAGTACGCCACCCGTCGCCACAGTTCCTCGTAGTAGGGATGCTCGATGACGCCAGGGTACTGGGCATGGAAGCGGGAATAGGCCGCATCCCACGACCGCTTAAAGTGGCGTTTGGCTGTGGGGTAGGAGATGCGGAGTAGACGGCACAGGACGTGGATGCCCCCCTGCACCGCCGTCTTGCCGTGCAGCCCCCGCACGACCTCAACACCGAGGCCATAGCCCGTGTTGCGGAGCGGCGTGATGATGGGGTCAAAGACCCACCAGTCGGGCGCGGTGATGGCCCGCATACGCTGGGCAAAGGCCCACGACCATTCGGGGCACCCCATGCCGTCAAGACGGCGCTGGTGGGTTCGCATAGGCATGTCAGGGAGCATCGGGGCCACCTCAAGAAAATATCCATTTTCCTCAGTGTACCGCAATTTGTCCCGTTTTTGACAGATATAGTATATATAGCAAAAACATGTAAGTCATAGGCACTAAGTATAGTCGGCAAGAAACTGTGCGACGTGGGGGGAACGCAGTTTCGCCAAGGCTTCGGTTTCAATCTGGCGCACCCGTTCGCGGGTGACGCGCAGTTCTCGCGCCACTCGTTCGCGGGTCAGGGTATTGCCGTCCTCTGTCAGGCCGAAACGCAATTGAATGACGCGCCGCTCACGGGCATTCAGGAATCGCAGGGCGTGGTCGATGGCGTCACGCACCATGTCGAGCGGCACGTCACCCCCTGGATCGATCAGCGTTTCCGCCAGTGGTGTCACCGTGCCCACATTGGCGGGCTGATCGAGGGAGATGATATCGCCCACATCACGTAGCAGCGTGTGCGCCGTCTTGGGGGTGACGCGCATCTCGCGTGAGACAGCGGCGAGGATGTCTTGGGGATGGCCCCCTTCGACATGGGCGGCGATGCGGGCGGCACGTTGCATGTCCTCGCCGATGCGGGCGGGGGTGGCGATGCCACCCCGGCGATAGGTGGCGAGGTGGCGATGAATGCGCTGCCGAATCCACCATGTCGCGTAGGTGCTGAACTTGTAGCCCTTGGAATAATCGAACTTCTTGATGGCGTGTATGAGGCCCAAGTTGCCCTCTTGGATGAGGTCGAGCAAGGGCACCTCATAGGTCGGGAACTCCTTGGCGACATGCACCACCAGCCGCAGGTTGCTCCGTATGAGGGTGTCACGCGCCGCCGCGCTGCCCGCCGCGACCCGTTGGGCTAAGGCGACTTCTTCCTCCGTGGTGAGCAAAGGGGCTGCCGCCGCCTCACGCAGATACCACGTGATGTTGTCCTCGGTGTGGTCGATGGTCGATTCAGCGCAGCGGCGGCGGGGCATGACATTCTCCTAGGCAACGGTTTTCAGTTTGCGCGTCTCGAAGAAGTTTCCAAATAAAAGGGGCATCTCACCAATGAGCTTGCGGGCGAACAGGCTGGTGTAGGAATTATTGAGCTTGAAGGCTTCCTTGGCGTCGCGGCCATCGACGGCGGTGTGGTAGCGGATCACCTCCATGATGGCTTTCGCGCCATAGTGGCGCACACCCCGGCGATGCAGTTGAAAGGCGTAATACTTGAACGCCTCGTACACGTCGGGGTGTTGGGCGTCGAACTCTCTGAATCGTTCTGGTAGGGTTGGGCGTTTCTGGCGCTGCGGCATGGATTTACTCCTTTCAGATTGACTAATGCAGGAAAGGTAGTTGTTGCAATGAGTTGACGCGATTCAGCCAGCGTAAAATGTTGTCCAGATGCAGATTCGGCGCAAAGGCAATGTAGGTTCCATCAGCCGTATCGCACCCCCAGCTTGTCATGAGTTCTAAGCGCTCATATGAGTTCACTCGGCCAGCGTGGACATGCTTACCGCGTTCCTTGGCTTCTCTGACGATGTACTCAGTGCGTGGATGTAACTTAAAGGCATCAGTGCCACCGAGAAATAAGACCTCCAACGCATCCCAAGGAATATGCTTGCTCACAAAACCATCCTGAGCGACGTATGCCACAGGAAAACCCAATCCGCGCATAATGGAAAGGTAAGGACGAGAGCGTTTGAGGGTGGCGGCGGCATCCCCGACGACATCAGGAGCTACGGCAAAAAGACAGGATTCCCGCAGGTGTTGTAAACCACTCAACCAGTGCAGATAGGCAATACCGTCAAACTGATCGCCCTGCGCGAAACACCCATTGTCTGCCGCCCATTTGGGAAGGTGGGGGATTTGTCGGTCATAACGCACTGCTTTGGATACGAGTATGCCGATGTTGGCAGTGCGTGCTACTTCACGCACTGCCTTGTTACTGACGCCCGTGAGATACATCATCACGCCTCTCCCCAAAGGCTGTAGTTGGTGGGTGGTTGGATGGTATTGGGCTTGACCCAGATGCATTCGGTACGGGCTTGATCTTTCATCGCCCCTGTGCCTTTGAGGCCCGTCTTGCGCGTCTTCCCCGCTGACTGGGCAAAGGTGGCGACTTGGATCAACTGCCAATCCCCCAACGCCTCGCGGTAGAGGGGGTGGTCATAGCCAGAGAGGATGACCTTGCCCTTGCAGGTGGTCAGCAGGTGCAACAGTTCGGCATGTTGCCCCATGCTCATCTCGTGGCGGTAGAAGCCATCTTTGCGCGTCTCGGCAACATAGGGCGGGTCCGCGTAGAAGAACACATCCTCGGCATCGTAGGCGCGAATAATGCGGGCGAAGGTGTCATGGTCAATCTGTACATGGCGGATGCGCTGACTGAATAACGAAAACATCTCTATCGCACTGCGAAATGAATGGGCAGGGTTGTGTTCGCCGCCCTTCGTGACGAGTTTCCACCCACTGCGCCCGAAATGACCACTGAATGCTTGATAGGCGGCGATGTAGAAACGGTGGGCTTTTTCTATGGGGTCGTCGGTGTCATTCCAGTGCAGTCGCGCATCCAGATATTCCTCTTTGCTATAGGGCGACAGGTCGAGCATCCGCACCAGTTCGGCGCAGTCGCCACGGTGGCGCAACACACGGAAGAAATTGACCAATGCCGAATCGAGGTCGTTGTAGACTTCCAGTTCGGCGGGGTCTTTGGCGAACAAGAGCGATGCCATCCCGCCGAACAATTCCACGTAGACCTCGTGGCGCGGGACGAGGGGCAGGAGGTGTTGCACGAGTTTCTGCTTGCCGCCGAAATAGGGCGCGGGCGCTTTCAACTGCCCACGAATGGGGGTAGGGCGTTCGTGCAGCGGTAAGGCAACCATCACTTGCTTCCTTTCAGTGCGCCCATTTCGCCCGCCACTTTGATGAGATAGAAGTCCCCGACCCCAAAGCGGCTATACACGCGGTCGCCCACCTTATCGCGCAATTCGAGGAGGTCAAGATTGGTGGTAATGGTGGTGTAGCACGCGGGATCTTTGGCGCGGCGGTCGAGCAGTTTGTACAGACACTCCTCGCGGAAGTCACTGCTCTTTTCCGCCCCCAGGTCATCGAGCACCAGATGGGTCACTCCGGCGAAGTTATCCATGAGCACAAAAAAACGCTCCGGCTCCTCGTCGTTGAGCTTCGCCACTTGGCAGCGATCCAAGAAGTCCACCACGCGGATGAACACGCTGGGCACCGTGGCATCCCGCAGTTCGTTGTGAAGGCAGAACGCCATGCCCGTTTTTCCAATCTGGTTCTTGCCGTACAGGACCATGCCTCGCTGCTGCTCACGTTCCGTGTTAATACCCTTAGCGTAGTTCCGCACGCTGGCGAGGGCAACACGATCCACCCCAACAGGAAAGGTACGCCATGTGGCCTTCGCCGCGATGAGATCCTTGGGCATGAGCGAGAGTTTTTCGATGCGCCCCTGCAAGATGGCGGCATGGCAGCGGCACCCTTTTTCTTCGCACTTGACCGCTTTGCCAAACAAGGGGTGCCCGAACGGCACGTCAGGACGCCGATAGCCGGACCCGCCGCAGCAGGGATGTTGCTGGCGCAGCGCAGCTTGCTCGGCGGCGGCACGCTTGCCGTTCGCTTCGGCTTGTGCGTATTTCGCCGCTGATTCCGCAGCACGCGCCCGCATAGCGGCAACTTTGGCGTCGCGTTGCTGCCGATGGTTCAAGGCCAAGGTATCGCGCAACCGCACCAGTTGTGCCGCCGCCTCGGTAAGCGCGGGCTTAGTCGTAGCTGGGGACGATGGGGTTGACGTGGGGCGCGTAGTCGCCTTTGGGGGCTTGGCCAATTGAAGATCGGCGCGGGGATTGCTGACTTCGTGTTGTTTGTTTTGCATGATTAAAAACCTCTTGACTATTTGTAGTCACATCGGGCATGCCGATGTCAAACTTTTGGCGCAACGTGTCGTAGTGCTTGCGAAGGCTGGCGGGCGAGTGCATCACCGTTCCCCAAAACTTGTCAGCAACGGCGCGGGTAATGACGACTGCGGCCTCATCAGCCATACGCTGATCGATCCGCAGCATGCGGTCCATCTCGGCAGTCCATTTCTGGATTTGGGGAGATGCCCAATCCTCCGGTGGGACGATCATGCGGGGGTCGCGCAGATGCAAACAGTAGCGCAGGTGCAGCGCGAGACGCACGGCGGCGCTGTCCTCAGCGAAAGTGGGTCCGACCTTTGGCGCATTGGCCGGACGCCCACGTCCCCGCAAGGTAGTTGGGGGGGGCGGCGCAACTGGGGGGGCATCCCTCTCCGTCAGGCTACCGTGTTCAGCTTGTGTTTTTTCTGGGATGGTTGTGTGGTCGGGAAGTTCCCATTCACTTTCATCCAAAGGCGAAGCAAGCAACGCCTCGTCGGCGGGCATTTGCCCGTCCGACAAGAGAATGGATGGTTCTCTTATTGGTGGTTGATCTAGGGTGGTTCTATGGTTAGGAAGGCTTCGCGCCTTGCTGCTGCTGGCCTCGTCGCCTCTTTTTTTTGTTGATATGTCACCCTTTATGTTTGATATGTCACCCTTTAGTTGTTGATATGTCACCCTTTCTGGTGGTGATATGTCACCCTTTCTGGTGCGCTTTGGGGTGTCACATTTTGATATGTCACCCTTTTTGGGGTAGGAAATGCCGATCAAGCAACTGGGATCGCCTTTGGTAAAAACAGGCTTGGGATTCGCTTGATCGAGATAAAGGTTCCACTCCGTCTTTTTGCCACGCCCGCCTTCTTCGTTGGCGACGGCGATGATGATGCCCCGTTCTTCAAGACTCCGAAGGATGCGCTGCACTTGGCGTTCGGAGAGTTCTGTTTTCCACGCCAGATTCAAGATGCTTGGATAAATGCTCGTCCCGTCGTCATGGGCATGGTCAGCCAATGCCAACACGATATCGCGCTCAGCGCGACTCTGAAACAAGTAGCCCCACACGCGCCCCATCAACAATGCACTCATGCCATGCCCCCCCACTCCGCATCCACCATCGCCTGAAAAATCGGCAAGAACATTTCCCACACCACCCCGTTACCTAGCGCCTTTAGTCGTTGCGCGTGGTCTTCGACGCGCGCCGAGATGACCCTTGGTGGCTCGTACTCAAATTGGTCCTGTCCTTGGTAAGCGGGCCAAGGCGTTCGTCCACAAGCACGAAGGATGGACCATGCCTTTCTTTGGTTAGAAAAGGATTGCCATACTTCTTGAAGCGCTGATAGTGTTTGAGGCACATATCCAATTTCCGCGCAGGCTGATCGCAGTGCTTGCACACCGACTGTCGCTTCAACTGTTTCTCCCCATGTTCCTAATGCCATTTCGTGTGACAGGTGCCGCACAATGTCATCAGGTTTGATGGATCGTTGTTCGTTGGTTTGGAGTCGAGGTGGTGGACCTGTAAAAGTTCGGTCGCCCCACACATCTGGCACGCTTCCTTCTTCTTCCCGCAGTTGAGGCAAAACTTCTTGAGCAGATTGTGTCGTATTCGCTGCATTTAATGCTTCTTCCTCCGTCGTTGCGTTCGTACCGTGTTCTCCGGTAATTCTGTCCACCCTGGCGGAAGACCCATGAGAAGTTCTACAAACTCTGGATTCAAG
>JACDGC010000201.1 GCA_013815535.1 Ktedonobacterales bacterium | reverse complement strand
ACTATCCCCAAGAGGGGGCGTCGCGTGGCGGCCACATCCCCACGGCACGGAGCATTCCTTGGGCACGCGCGGCCAACGCCGACGGCACCTTCAAGAGCGCCGACGACTTGCGGGCGCTCTACGCCGCCGAGCATGTGACGCCTGACAAAGCCGTCACGACCTATTGCCGCATTGGTGAGCGGTCGGCACATACGTGGTTCGTGTTGACGCAACTGCTGGGCTACCCCAACGTGCGCAACTATGACGGCTCGTGGACGGAGTGGGGCAACCTCGTTGGCGCGCCCATTGAAAAATCCGCCTTGCCCTAAACGGTCCTTACATCGCGCAATCGCACGAGGGGAACCAGCAACGCGCTCGCGCTGTTGGTTCCCTTTTGCATGGCGTCGTATGATGAAGGGCAGCAAGCAATTCGCCCTCTGCACGAAAGGGACTCACCATGCAGCTTCGTTTGATCCGCAATGCCACGATGGTGTGGGACTACGCGGGCCAGCGCATCCTCACCGATCCATATTTCGCCCCCAAGTTTTCGCTGCCATCATATAGCGGTCGATCGCCCAGCCCCATCGTGGAATTGCCGTTGACGCCAGCGCAGATCTTGGCGGGGGTCGATCTGGTGCTGCTGTCGCATCTGCACAGCGACCATTTCGATCCGGAGGCGCAGCGATTGGTCCCCACCACGCTGCCATTCTACTGCCAGGGTGTGGATGCGCGGACGTTGGCCGAAAAGGGCTTTCGCCATGTGTTGGGCGTCGAAACGACCCTGAGTTGGCCCGCTGGGACGCTGACGCGCATCGGGGGGCATCACGGCCAAGGCAGCGTCGAAACGATGATGGGCACCGTCTCGGGCTACGTCCTGCAAGCCCCAGGCGAACCAACCGTCTATTGGGCTGGTGATAGCGTGCTGTGCGACGAGGTGCGCGCCGCAATCGCCCACTATCAGCCAGATGTCATCATCACGCATTCCGGCGGGGCATTGTGGGCCGACGCCGCCGCGCAGCCGACGCTGATCATCATGGACGCCGCGCAAACGGTCGAGGTCAGCCAAGCCGTGCCCCAGGCAACGGTGGTGGCCATCCATCTGGAAAGCGTGGATCATGGGACGGTGACGCGGGCGGCGCTGCGTGCCGCCGTGGCAGAAGCCGGGGTGACGGATCGGGTGCGAGTGCCCGAGGATGGCGAAACACTCACATTGACCGCATGAGCCGCGCGGGAACGCTCGCCACAGCAAAAAAGGATATGAACAATGGCTGAGCAGCCACAAACGGCATTTGTCCTCAGTGGAGGCGGGGCATTGGGCGCGGCGGAAGTCGGCATGCTGCGCGCATTGCTCGAACGCGACATTCGCCCAGACATCCTCATTGGCACCTCGATTGGGGCATGGAATGCGTTGTGGGTGGCAACGCACCCCCACGCCACGGATGTCACGCCACTGGTGGCGCTGTGGAAATCGGCGTCATTGCGACTATTCTTGCGCGGCAATACCCTTTCCTTCGTGCCACGTTTGTTGCAGCGGCAAAATTATCTGCTGTCGAATGCGGCGATTCGCCGGATGTTGGGCCAGATCTTTCCCGAGCGCGATCTCGAAGATTTGACTTTCGCGGATCTCGCCATTCCCTTGCGAGTCAATGCCACCGATATCATGGCGGGCGCGTTGCGGACGTTTGACAGTGGCCTGCTTTTGCCAGCGATGCTGGCGACCTGTGCGATACCCGGTGTGTTTCCGCCGATCATGATCGATGGACAGCAGTATGTCGATGGAGGCATTTTGGATAACGGTGGCGTCAGCGTGGCGATGGCAACGGGAGCGCGACGGATCTACGTCATGTCGGTCGCCTATGGGGGCGTGTTGACACAACCCATCTCCACCGTCCGAGGGCTGCTGGATCGCAGTTTTCACCTCATCGCGTCGCGACATGTGCGACAAGCCATCGAGCGCTATGAGGGTCAAGCCGAATTCATCGTCATCGAAGATGAGCGCATCAATGAGGGCAGCTTCATGGGCTTGCGCCAAACCGAACGACTGATCGAGGCGGGCTATGAAGCCGCTGTGCGCGCCCTGGACGAACACGCGCAGCTAGGGCGTTGACGCCATCGGCTGCACAGCCTCGGCGAGAAATGGTGCGAGGGCAACCAGCAGCCGTCGAGGTGCGCTATATTGCGCGACATGTGAGGCATAGGGAATCTCGACAAAGCGGCCCTTAGGCAACAGTTGCGCGACACGCTGGCCCCATGATGACAGCGCCAGGGTGTCGAGGCTGCCGCAAACCACCGCAACGGGTTGCTTGAAAAGGGGGAGCAAACCCACGAACTCGGATTCCAGATCAAACTGGATGGTTTGGATGATGTGCGGCAACCCTACATCCATATAATCTCGCAACAGCACCCAAGGGACCGCCGGGGATTCGCGCAAGCCCGCACGCAGCAAGCGCAATGCCTGGCGTGGGAACGAACGGGTGCGCTCATCAATGGATGGGGCCAACAAAACAGCACTATGCAGGCGTTCGGGGGAACGTATCCCCACATGCACCACGGTCTGGCAGCCGCTCGAATGGCCGATGATGAGCGCCTGGGGAATTGCCAACGCATCCATCCAGGCATCAATGGTGGCCGCTGCATCCGCGAAATTGAGCCGGAAAGGTTCATGACGACTGTATCCATGGCCGGGCAGATCCAGCGCATACACGGGGTGCGAGGGGGCCAGCAAGCGCATCAGGGGCAGCATCGTGCGGCTCGAAGTGCCAAAGGCGTGGACGCAAACAACAGGCAGGGCACCGCGTGGCGCAGCGGCCTCCGCTGAGCGGGTGTACAATCGCATCCCATCCACATCTATCCAGCGTTGTTGCAAGACATCCGCCATCGTGCCCACCTCTTTTCAATCCCAACCATAGCACATAGGCAGCCAATCTGCGCAGGGTCATCACCCCCTCGCAGTTTCTCGCCGCCGTGTGATAGACTGAGGCGATAGCATCATGGTTTTACCATTCCATTAAAGTCGAGAAATAGAGCGAAGCATGCCAAAGATGTACGGGTGGGTGCGCGAAGTCGTGCCCGAAAGCCCCGCTGACCGCGCGGGCATCCTGACGGGCGACCTCATCCAAACCATCAACGATCAGCCGTTGCGCGATCTGGTGGATTATCATTTCCTCGTCGCGGAGGATGAGTTGAACATTCGCCTGAAGCGGCAAGAAACTGAATTGACGCTTCAACTGGCGAAGGCGACCGATGAGGACCTGGGCATCCTCTTTGGCGAAGAACCGGCACCATTCATCCGCATTTGTGCCAACAAGTGCGTCTTTTGTTTCATCAAGGGACTGCCAGAGCGACATGACGCCCAACGGGGGCTGCCACTGGGCATGCGGGCGTCACTCTACATCAAGGATGATGACTATCGCTACTCGTTCCTCTTTGGCAATTTCATCACCCTCACCAATCTGAAAGAGGCCGACTGGCAGCGGTTGGACGAGCAGCGGCTGAGCCCGCTCTACGTCTCGGTGCACGCGACGGAGCCAGAGTTGCGCCGCCAGATGGTGGATGGCCCCCGCGCGGGCGACATCCTGGGGCATATCACACGCTTGGGTTCGCTGAACATTCGCGCGCACACCCAGTTGGTGCTGTGCCCCACCATCAATGATGGCGCGCATCTGGATCGCTCCATCGCGGATCTGCTGGCATTGCGGCCCACGGTGGCCTCGATCTCGGCGGTGCCCGTGGGGCTGACGAAATTCAACAATATGCTCAAGGTAGGCGACCTGCCCGCGCTGCGCCCCTATCGCCGCGACGAAGCCACAGCGGTGGTGCAACAGGTGACGGCCTGGCAGGCACGCCTGGAAGCCGAGATCGGCGAACCCTTCGTCTACCTCTCGGACGAATGGTATTACCTGACCGAGCAACCCTTCCCCAAAGCCGCGCATTATCGCGGCTATGCCCAGATCGAGAATGGTGTGGGCATGACCCGCAAAATGCTGGACGATTGGGCGCGCATGCGCCGCAAGCTGCCCAAAGCAGTGCCCGCAGCGACGCACATCACGCTGATCACCGCGACGATGGCAGAGGGCATCATGACCAAGGTGGTGGCGGATCTCAATGCCATCGATGGGTTGACGGTTGATCTGCTGCCGGTGATCAATGGCTTTTTTGGTCCGCTGGTCACCGTGGCTGGGCTGCTCTGCGGCAATGATATTTTGGATGCGCTGGCGGTGCACGCCGACGCGCACCCCACGTCAGCAGCGAATCAATTGGTGGTGCTGCCGCGCATCGTGCTGGATAATGGTGGCACCCAATTCTTGGATGACGTGACGGTGGCGGACTTCCAGGCGCGAGTCGGCAAACCGGTCATCTTCACCAACGATGTGGCCGAAATCGCCGAATTGCTGCATGCGGTGGCCTCTGACGCCTTGCCAGATGAGCCCGTGCTGGTCGGCGGGCGCTGAGGGCAGGCAATCAAAGGTCCCGCTGGCGTGCATCTTGCGTTAAGCCGAGGCATTGAGCAATGCCTCCGTCATGGTGCACGCTCGGGAAGGGACCCACGATGATGTCGCACGAGCATGAATTTCTGAACCCAACGGCGCAACAGGTGGTGCGTGCCGCCCACGATGCCACACTCCGCTTAAATCATCCCCTGATTGACACGGAGCATTTGCTGTTGGGTCTGCTAGAGATGGACGATCCGATTGTCACCGCGATTTTGACGCATTTTGATGTCGCCCCGAAGAAGTTGCGTAAGGCGACAGGGTTTGTGATGGCACGCGGACGCACCCCCCAAACGACCGCGCAAATGAGCGATATGGCGCTGAACGTGTTGCGCGCGGCGTGGCACGAGGCGCGCGCACTACGCAGCGACATGGTGAGGCCCGAGCATCTGCTGCTGGGACTGTTGTGCGAGCGCCAAGGACTCGCCGCAGGCGTGCTGGAAAGCCACAACATCACCTATGACCGCACGCGTGCCCAGATCGTCCAGGTGCAGGTGCAAGGCGCGCAACGAACGGCGTATGCCATTGAGCATGCCATACGCTTTCAGATGACGCCGACCCTCAACATGGTCAGCCGCGACATGACGGCGGCGGCACTCGCTGGCACATTGGACCCCATGATCGGGCGGGAAGAAGAATTGGAGCGGGCCATGCAGGTGCTGGCCCGCCGCACCAAGAATAATCCGGTGCTCATCGGCGAGGCGGGGGTGGGCAAAACCGCCATCGCCGAAGGACTGGCCTATCGCATCATTCAAGGGAAGGTGCCCGAGCATTTGCTCAACCAACGTGTCGTCGCCTTGGACGTTGGCTTGCTCACCATCGGCACGAAGTATCGCGGTGATTTCGAGGAACGGTTGAAACGCGTGCTCGCCGAGATCGTTGCCGCGCACAATCTGATCATCGTTGTGGATGAATTGCACACCTTAATCGGCGCAGGTGTGGCCGAAGGATCGGTTGACGCGGCAAATCTGCTGAAGCCCATCTTGGCCCGTGGGGATTTCCGGTGCATGGGCACGACCACGATGGCGGATTATAAAAAGACCATCAAGCGCGATCCAGCCTTGGAACGGCGCTTCCAGCCGATTGTCGTGCGAGCCACCACTGATGAAGAAACCCTGCAAGTGCTCAATGGCCTGCGCGAGCGCTACGAAAAGTTTCACCGTGTGAGCATCACCCCTGGGGCTTTGCGTGCTGCGGTCAAATTGTCGTCACGCTATGTGCAAGACCGCCAGCAGCCCGATAAAGCCATCGATCTCATGGACGAAGCCGCCGCGCGGTTGTGCGTTGGGCGTTCGGTGCTGCCCGCCCGCGTGCGCGAGTTGCGCGAACGACTGGCCATCTTGCGCGACGACAAAGATAACGCCATCGAATATGAAGACTTCCCCCGCGCCAGGGCGTTATGGAAAGAAGAGCAGGGACTGCGAACCGATCTGCAAAGTGCCGAAGATGAATGGCACACGTGGCATACCAGTGCCAGCACTCCCCAAGTGACAGAACAAGAGATCGCCACGGTGGTCGCGGCCTGGACCGGCGTTCCGGCGGTGCAACTGGACGCTGCGGAATCAGAGCGACTGCTGCATCTGGAAGATGAACTGCATGCGCGCATCATCGGGCAAGAAGAAGCCGTTTCAGCGGTGGCTCGTGCCATCCGTCGCGGGCGCGCGGAGTTACGCGATCCGCGACGCCCCATCGGCTCTTTCGTTTTCGTTGGCCCCACTGGAGTTGGCAAGACGGAGCTCGCTCGTGCCCTGGCGGCCACGCTTTTTGGTGATTCGGATGCATTGATCACCTTTGACATGTCCGAGTTCCAAGAAGCCCATTACGCGGCACGGCTGGTGGGTGCCCCCCCTGGCTATGTCGGTTTTGACCAAGCTGGCAAACTAACCGAGGCCGTACGGCGCAAACCCTATTCGGTGGTCCTCTTTGACGAGATCGAGAAAGCGCACCCACGCGTCTATGATCTGTTGCTCCAAGTGTTGGAAGATGGCTCGATGTCCGATGCGAAGGGGCGCAAGGTCGACTTCCGTAACACGGTCATCATCATGACTTCTAACGCGGGGATGCACTATCTGACCTCACGTGGCACGATGGGCTTTGCGCGCGCCACGGATGTTGACGCACACGACACATGGATGAGCGAGCAGGTAATCGCATCCCTAAAAGAAGTCTTCCGGCCAGAGATGCTCAACCGCATCGACGCGACGGTGCTGTTTCGCCCACTCACTCGCACGCAGATGCGCCGCATCGCGGATATTTTTATCCAGCGCGTCGAACGCCAACTTGCCGAGAAGCAGATCAGCCTCACCTTCAGCGAAGCGGCGCGCGATCTCATCGCTATGCGTGGCTTCGACCGCCAATATGGCGCACGCCCGTTACGCCGCACCATCCAAACGCTGCTGGAAG
>JACDGC010000200.1 GCA_013815535.1 Ktedonobacterales bacterium | reverse complement strand
CGGTGGGTGACCTCACCCTGGTCAATGCCGCTTGGTATTATCCCCAACCGACCGCGCCATATGCAGCCATGTGTGATTACATCGCCTTTTATCCCGGCAAGATGGAAGCGTGCTATATGGATGGCGAGCGCGTGCAGTCACAACCCGGCGACTTTTATGGCGGCTGGATCACGCAAGATATCATCGGCCCCTTCAAGGGGGGACCAGGGACGCGGGGCTGGTGAGCCATCTGAGCGTTTGGCCTGGCCCACCAGCCGATCGCTAGCTCGCGTTCCCATGGTTGAGGGTAAAGAGCGCGTCGATGGGTTTCGTTTTCAGTTGCCATGAGGTATCTGTGATCCAACAATTGACGAAGTGCGTCGCGATGACCTGTTTGATGTAATCAATCTGTTCCATTGTCAGAATCTGACGGTGATTGATCACGACACGCACATCTTGCAAAATATATTCATGGCCCTTGGTGGGGCTGTGAAAGCGGATCTCATAAACCAAAATGGCATGCGCCTTGTCGCGTGCAGCCCGGAAACGGCGTGGGTGCTCTCGCAAAAAGAGGTCAGCCTCAATATATACTTTATGCAACGCTGCATCTTTGGCGGTGCGTTGAACGCGATAGGTGTTGCGGGTGGGCTTGCCATCACCGCCGTCATAGGGTAACCCCGAACGTCTTCCGCCTTTGCCGAATTCTTCGTTGAAGAGCGCCTGTGCTTTTTCCCCCGTGATGGGTGCTTGCAAACGCAAATCGAACTCGTAGTAAAACCGTTCTTCGCTTCGCGCGGCGTGTTTTCTGTTACGATGCCTCAACCGCAAAAACCATGTGATTATCCCCTGGATGCTGAAGTATAATAGCCCCAACATGATCGCGTAAATAATCAAGTAGCTGAAGTTCACCCAGAACATGAAGTTACTCACGGCCTTCCAGGGTGCGACGAAAGGAAAGTTCTTAAACGTTGCTACTACCCCGAGTGCCACGGCGATCAATGCCGCAATGTTGGCGAAATAGTTAATGCTCAGCGAAAAGGTGGGGGAAATCGTCTCTTCGGTGCGCGAGCGCAGCCGTTCCAATTCGGCCAGCGTTTCTTGCTCGGCACGAATCTGCTCTTCTTCTTCAAGTTGGCGGTCCATGTTGGCTTGCTCAAGCGCGGTTTCCAGGCGACTGATGTCGTGGCTGATGGAGCGCATGACGGTGCGCCATGAATCCCAAGGGCTGCCACTATGCTTCTTCCACAGCGCATATTGTTCGATGATTCCTTTGAGATGTAACTCCACGGTGGTGATCAGGGGCAACTTCGCTGCCAACAACATGACATAACCACGCAATTGGTCTTCGTCCACCCCCTCGATGCGCTCTCCCTGGTTGTCATCGGGCGGCTCGATCTGCAACAACGGTTGGCGACGGTGGGTCACTTCCAGCATCTCGCTGAGCAGGGCCCGCCGACAGCGCTCCACGCGGCGCTTGGTGGTCTGCAAACTTTTGTCGCTAGTGGCACTCAAAAAACGCTGAATGATCGGGCGCCGCACCGCATTTACCAGCAAGTCATCCATGAACCGCATGGCCAATGCACGTGATTGCTCGATGTTCGCCGGATCGGGTGTGTGCAACGCGATGACATCGTTGATGAGTTCCATCTCTCCATAGGATGGTAGTTTCTCGGCTTGGCTGATTGCGCTGCTGGGCAGCAGGGCGACGCCCGACGGTGTGCCACGAATTACCGTGGTCGGGCCGGCCAGGGGCGGTGCTGCTGATGGCCATGCGGCCGACGCCGCTTCTGGTTTGAGGAAATGCTCGGTTTTCAAAGGGCTGGCGATCAGGTTGATGAACTGTGCCAGCGAGTACTCTTTTTTGATCGCTTCAATCTGTTCCTCGCTCTCGCTGGCAAAGAAGATCCGCGGATCAAGGGTGGAGTTGTAGAGCCCCTCCAGAATCAGGTTGATCTGATAAAACGTGAGCATGCCGCGCAGATCATTTTGATAGCTTTTCAGTGTTTGGGTGCGCTCCGCTTCACTGGTGACCTTGGGCAGATCTTCGGCGGACCCTGAGTAGTGTGAGAAATATTCACCGCCAATGCAATCAAATATGTGTTCTTGCAGGTGGTTGCGGGCGGTGCGTGCTTCGTCGTTGATCGCTTCGTCTGGGCTGCCATCGCCATAGGCCGATTCATACACCACCATCCAAAGGTAATAGCCGCTGTCGTTGACGAGCAACGCCACGCCGCGCACCGTGAGGGTGGCGGGTGCCCCATCTTTATCTCGCCAATGGAGCGGCGTTTGGCCAGCATTCAGCGGTCCATTACCCTCAGGAGCGGCGGCAAAGATGATGGCCTTGGGGTCGGCTTTATCCTTCTTTGCCACTACCCCCACTGGATCGGGCAGGGGATAAACATGGGTGTAGTGTTTGTGATAGAGCACAGCCATCAGACGATGAAAGACGGACGCTTGCAGGTTGTTATGCTCTTCCCCCAATTGTTTCAAGCGATGATCGGCAAGCACCTTGGTATCGAGGATATCGCTGTCTTCGTCGTGGTGAAAGAAAACGCTTTCGCTGCAAGGAAGCCAAAATCCCATACTAGTAATGCGAGGACGCGGTGAATTTATCATGCCCAACTCCCTTTCGACATTGAAAAGAATTCCGTGAGTCAGGCTTTGTTATAGCATAAGCTCAAGCGTGGGGCAACAAGCGTGGCTGGCATGCCGCTCCCCTCCACAAATGGCGTGGAAACGACATGCAGGGGAAGCGGGGCTACTCAGCGGGGGCTTCGGCAAAAATCTCGTGGATGTTGCCATCAGGGTCGGCAAAGAACGCAGTAACTTGCCCCCAAGGCATCCGCGCGGGCGCGTGAATGCCAGTGGCCCCCTTCTGGAGGAGGGTCGCATAGGTGGCGTCTACATCGGCGGCATCCGCACAAGGAAAAGCGAGCTCGAAGCTCTGACCACCGCGTGGTTGTTGATAGGTGGCATCATCCGTCGCGGTGTGCATGACGGCCCGCGTGCAAATGGCGAAGCGCACACCGGGGCTGGTGAATTCACAATAGTCATTATCCTCTGGGTCATGCTCCTGTTTGGGCACGAAGCTCAGGGCATCCCGATAAAAGGCGACGAGGCGCGCGACATCATCCGTCAGGATGGTGATGAGGGCGATCTGGGGGGTGGGCATCTCGCGTGGTCCTCCTTGGGTGGTGTGGTGTCATCCTCATGATACGCGCCAAAGATGACACCCCCTGTCAGCTATGCGAACGCAGATTCCTGACAGCCTTTGCCAGATTAGAGGATGCAGGGAGGAATGACTAGGCAGGCCAGATACAATAGGTCCATGCACCAGACACCTTGAAATTTCCAAATACTGCTGAAAGGGTGCCATCCTTCATGCCCAAACCCAAAGCTGCCACCGATGCGACGACTGAATCCCCCGTGATAACCGTCCTGCGCCAACATGCCGAAGAGCAATTCGCTGAAGAACTGAGCGAGCTCGACCATGCCGACGCTGGCAAGCAGCGCCCCCCGAACTGGCGGCTTTCGCCCTGGGCGGTGAAGCAATATCTGTTGGGTGGCACGCTGCCCAATGGCTTCGTCATCACCCCCAAATATATTGGCAATGAGCGGTTGATTGAGATCGCCGTGGCGACGCTCGCCACCGACCGTGCGCTCTTGCTTTATGGCCTGCCTGGCACCGCGAAATCATATGTGAGCGAACATCTGGCGGCGGCGGTGACGGGCGATTCGACCCTGCTGGTGCAAGGCACGGCGGGCACCGATGAATCCACATTGCGCTATGGCTGGAATTATGCCCTGTTGTTGGTGCAGGGCCCTTCCACCGCTGCCATGGTCAGCAGCCCCATGATGCGCGCCATGCAAGATGGCAAGGTCGCGCGCATCGAGGAATTGACGCGCATTCCCGCTGAGGTGCAAGATACCCTCATCACCATCCTCTCGGAAAAGACGTTGCCCGTGCCGGAGTTGAACACCGAAGTGCAAGCGCGCAAGGGCTTCAACGTCATCGCCACCGCCAACAACCGCGACAAAGGCGTGAATGAGCTTTCCAGCGCGTTGCTGCGCCGCTTCAACACCGTCATCCTGCCCCTGCCCGCGACGATGGAAGAGGAAGTGACCATCGTCGAAGGCCGCGTGGCCGCGCTGGGGCGTGCCCTGGAACTGCCCGCCGAGAAGCCCGCCCTCGAAGAGATCCGCCGCGTCGTGACGATCTTCCGCGAACTGCGCGATGGCCTCACCACCGATGGCAAGACCAAGCTCAAGATTCCCTCGGGCACGCTCTCGACCGCCGAAGCGATCTCGGTGATGAATAGTGGGCTGGCGATGGCAGGCTATTATGGCGACGGCGAATTGCGGGCCAGCGACATCGCGGCGGGCCTGACCGGGGCCATCGTCAAAGATCCCGTGCAAGACCGCGCCGTGTGGCTGGAATATCTGCAAACCGTGGTCAAAGACCGCGATGGCTGGAAGGATCTCTATCGCGCGTGCCAGGAAGTGCTTTGATGGCCGTCCACATCTTTGGCATCCGCCACCACGGGCCAGGGAGCGCGCGGGCCGTGCGCGATGCCCTGACCGCGCTGGAGCCCGATTGCCTGCTGGTGGAAGGCCCCCCTGACGCGCAAGAGGCCCTGCCCCTGCTGATGAACGCGGGCATGCAGCCGCCCGTCGCATTGCTGATCTACCAGCCCGACCAACCGAGCCGCGCGGTGTACTATCCTTTCACGGTCTTCTCGCCCGAATGGCAGGCCCTGACCTATGGCCTGGGGCGTGGCATCCCCACGCGCTTCTTCGACCTGCCCCAGGCCATCCAATTCGCGCGCGAGCCAGCCCCCGCCGCCCCTGAGGTCGGGGAGGGGGGCGACGCGCCCACCGAACCAGCACCAACCATGCGAGCAAAGGCGCGGAGTGGCCGTCGCGCCGCCGCTGTGGCGGAGCCCCCCGATGTGCGCGATGACCCGCTGGCGCTGTTGGCGCAGGCCGCTGGCTATAGCGACCACGAACTCTGGTGGGAGCAACAGATCGAGCAGCGCCACGATGCCACGGATCTTTTCCTGGGTGTCATGGAGGCCATGACGGCCTTACGCGCCGATGCCCCCCAGCGCCGTCCGGATGAAGACCTGCGTGAAGCGCACATGCGCCAGATGATCCGCGCGGCCCAGGCCGAAGGCTACACGCGGGTCGCCGTCGTCTGTGGGGCCTGGCACGCCCCCGCGCTGGGCGAAGAGCATGAGGCCAAGGCCGACGCCGCGCTCCTCAAAGGGCTGCCCAAGGTGGCCGTGACGGCGACATGGATTCCCTGGACGAACTCACGGCTGGCCTATCGCAGCGGCTATGGCGCGGGCGTCACCTCGCCGGGCTGGTATGAGCATCTGTGGCATACCCCCGCGCAGACCACGATCCGCTGGCTGACCAAGGTGGCGGGGGTGCTGCGCGACGAGGGGCTGGACACCTCATCGGCCAGCGTCATCGAGGCGGTGCGGCTGGCCGAGGCGCTGGCCGCCCTGCGTGCCCTGCCGATGCCCGGCTTGGCTGAGATGCACGAAGCGACGCTGACGGTGCTTTGCCATGGTGAAGCAGGGCGCATGCGCGTCGTGCGCGACCGCATCGAAATCGGCGAGCGCATGGGCGCGGTGCCCCCCGAAACGCCCGCTGTGCCCCTGCAACGCGACCTGGACGCCCAGATCAAGCGGCTGCGGATGGAGCGTACCACGGCCATCAAACCGCTGGAACTGGATCTGCGGGAGGATGCGCACCGGGCCAAGAGCCAACTGTTGCATCGGTTGCAACTGCTCGGCATTCCCTGGGGCAAGCCCGAGCGTGTCAGTGGCGGCAAACAAGGCACCTTTTGGGAACATTGGACGATGCAGTGGCAGGTCGAGTTCGCCGTCAACATCATCGAGGCGAATATTTGGGGCAACACGGTTGCGCTGGCCGCCGTGGCTTATGCGCGCCACGCCGCCGACACCGCCCACGACCTGCCCGCCCTCACCACGCTGCTGGACCGCGTCATTCTGGCCGAACTGCCCGACGCGGCAGACTACATCCTGGACCGTGTCGAAAATGAGGCGGCGGTTGCCGCCGACGTGCGCCACCTGATGCTGGCGCTGCCACCCCTGGCGAAGGTGGCACGGTATGGCGATGTGCGTGGCACCAAGGCTCAGCACGTTTTGCCGGTGCTCGGCACGCTCTTTGACCGCGCCCTGGTCGGCTTGCCGCTCGCGTGTGCTTCGCTGGATGATGATGCTGCGCAGGGCTTGCTCGACAGCCTCGATGCCGTGCAATTCAGCGTCGATCTGCTGGACGACGCCGACCAACGGGCTGCGTGGGCCGGGGCGCTGCGCGATCTGATGGAGCGCGAGACCATCCATGGCCTGGTGCGTGGCCGCTGCACCCGCCTGTTGCTCAACTCGCGGGCGCTGGAAGCGGCGGAGCTGGAACTGCGCGCACGGCATGCGCTCTCGTTGGTCGTGCCACCTGACCAGGCAGCGGCATGGATCGCGGGCGTGCTGCGCGGCGATAGCGAACGGCTGCTCTATGAAGATGGCTTATGGTTGGCGCTTGATCACTGGTTGCGCGACCTCGCCCCCGAGACATTCATCGCGTTGCTGCCGCTGTTGCGGCGCGCCTTCGCGGACTTCGCCACACCTGCCCGCCGCAAGATGGGTGACAAGGTGAAGCGCCTGAGTGACGCCACGCCAACGACCGCCACAACGGCTGGTTCAGACGCGCACCCCATTGATCGCGCCCGCGCTGATCTGACGTTGCCGGTGCTCGCCCAATTCTTGGGCATTGGAAAGACCGAGGGGAAGTAACATGCTGATCGACGATACCGAGCGCCTGCGGCGCTGGCGGCTGATGCTGGGGGCCCCCGCGCAGGAGGGCACTGGCA